>JAAXXP010000019.1 GCA_013334435.1 Chlorobiaceae bacterium
CTTCATGTTTTCCCGTTGCGGCCCGTTAACTGAAAATATCACGGGCCTTCTCAAAAAAACTCTTTTCCTCCCGGTCGCCGCCTCCTGAAGGTGTGAACGTCTGGGATTTCCTGAGCTCTTTAAGCAGATCCTTATCGTGGTTAGACAGGTCCCTGGGAACATAGACGTTGACCCTGACCAGCTGATCCCCTTTTCCCGAACCCCTCAGATGACCGATGCCGTGACCGGCAATGCGGAGCATCGTGTCCGGCTGGGTAGCGGGAGGAATGGTGAGCTTCACGGCTCCATCAAGGGTCGGCACATCGATCTTGGTGCCCATGACCAGGTCGGGATAACTCACCGAAAGATCATAGATCACATCGTTGCCGTTCCGCCTGAACAGCTCGTGCGGCTTTTCTTCGATAACCACGATAAGATCGCCGGGAGCTCCGCCTCTCGGCCCGGTATTGCCCTGTCCCCGGAGCGTCAGGTAATTGCCGTCCTGGACCCCTGCCGGAACGGTAACCTTGACGGTCACCTCTCCCTGTTTGATGCCTTCGCCATGACAGGAGGTACAGCGATCCTTGACAACCCGGCCTTCACCGCCGCATGTCGGACAGGCCGCGATGTTGACGAACTGACCGAACATGGTTTTCGATGCCTGACGAACCTCCCCTGAACCGTGACAGGTCTGGCAGGTTTCGGTTGCACCGCTCTTCGATCCGCTGCCGTTGCACTCCTTGCAGGGAACCTGTTTTCTGATTTTCAGGGTTTTTTCCACACCCCGGGCGATCTCTTCGAGCGTAAGCTTGAGGCGAATCTTCAGATCCGTGCCGGGAATACCGGACGATGCACGGCCTCGCCTTCCGCCGCCTGCACCGCCGAACACCTCCTCGAATCCGAAAGGCGATCCTCCACTTCTGGCGCGACCGCCGCCGAACATGTCGTTGAAGGCGCTGAAAATATCGCTGAAGTCATTCACACCCCCGCCATAGGCTCCGCCGGGGCCACCTGCCCCTGAAGCTGCCGAAGTGCCTACTCCTGCATGACCGAACTGGTCGTAGCGCCGACGCTTGTCGTCGTTGCTGAGCACTTCGTACGCCTCGTTGACCTCCTTGAAGTGCTCTTCAGCATCCTTGTTGTCGGGGTTCTTGTCCGGATGGTACTGCAGTGCGAGTTTCCGATAGGCCTTCTTTATTTCATCCTTCGATGCCGAGCGGCTGACGCCAAGCACCTCATAAAAATCTTTCTTCATGGTACAATGCCCTGTATTGCTTCACATTCCGTCATAATTAGTATAAAACCGGTCACGCTATCTGGCAACAATCACCCGCGCATGCCGGATCACTCTCTCGCCGAGCAGATACCCGGTCTGATACTCCTCCACAATGGTCTCCGGCTCGGCATCCGGCATCTCGACCATGGAGATGGCCTCATGATACTCTACGTCGAGCTTCATGCCGATCGACCGGATTTCCGTTACACCCTTGCCTGCAAGCCAGTTGTCGAAGTTCCGCTTGAGCAGCTCGACACCATCGACATATGGTTTCGCCTCGGCCGTTATTTCAAGAATACGCGGTGCATTCAAAAGCACCCTCTTGATATCGTCAACGAACGGAAGAAGCTCCCTGATGGTGTTTTCAAGAGCCTTGGTTCCGGCGGCCATCGCTTCACGCTCCTTGACCTTCCTGAAATTCTCGAAATCGGCAGCCCTGCGGAGCAGTTCATCGCGCAGTTTATCGATCTGTTCCTTCTGCACCGACAGTTCCGCTTCGAGTGCGGCAACTTTCGCCCTTGCCTCCGTCACTTCGGACGGCACCGCAGCAGGAGAGGACCCTTCAGTGCCGGCAGCAACCTGTTCGCCGGTATTTTCCGGTTGAATATCCTGACTGGCAGATACTTTTTTTCTCATAAACATGAAATACGGTTAATAAATACTGTTAAGTCGCTTCGGAAAGCGTGGTCGAAAGACAGTCCGCCATATAGTTCAGCACGCGCACCGCATGCTCGTAATCCATTCTTGTCGGCCCGAGAATGCCAAGCTGGCCGACCATCCCGCTGACATAATAGGGCGTCGAGACAATGGTCAGCTCTCCGGCGTTTCTCTCACTGTTCTCCCGGCCGATGCTTATGGAAATATCCATGCCCGCCGGCCTCTGGACCTCGACGCCCACGGAAGCGCGCTCCACGAGTTTTGCAACGCTGGTTTTATCCTCGATCATGGAGATGAGATCCCGTACCTTTTCCGGCTGCTTGAACTCCGGCTGATCGATAATATACTCGGCTCCGGAAATATACAGTCTTTCGATAATGGGAGTTTCATCAAAAATCTCTCCGGAGGAGCGGATAACCCTTTCAAGAAGAGCCCTGTCGCAGGAACAGTCGCTGAGCCTGGCTGCGATGCTTCGTCTGATTTCGGCAAGCGTCAGCCCTGAAAGCCGTTCGTTGAGAAAAACCGTAACCTGATCGACCGTGTTGCGTGAAACCTCGATATCGAGTTCCATGACGATGGTGCGCAGAAACAGCGAGCGGATGGACAGAATCACCATCATTCTCGAAGAGGTGAGCAGCACCATGTCGAGTCTCTCGAAAACCGCGTTTGAAAAAGCCGGAGAGAGCACCACGCTGAGCTGGCGGGAGATGCTGCCGAGCACCTTGGCCGCCGAAAGCAGCACGTCGGAAGAGGTTCCTTTCCTGTCGGAATTGATCTGGCCGAAATCCTTGTCGATCCGGCGCTTCTCTTCGTCGTTGATCCGCTGCACATGCATGATCAGATCGACATAGCAGCGGTACCCCTTGTCGGTCGGAACCCTCCCCGCCGAAGTATGCGGCTGGCTGATATAGCCTTCATCCTCGAGATCCGCCATAACATTGCGTATGGAGGCATCCGAAAGACCGAGGTTATAGTTCCTTGCAATATGTCTTGACCCTACCGGAGCGGCAGAAACAATATAGGACTGGATGATGATACCCAGCACCTGCCGTTCCCGCAAGGTAAGTTCACGAGAATCCATTATCCATGCACACATCTTGTTTGTCCGGCTTCCGGTGGTTGCCCGGCTTGTCCGTACCGGAAAAAATTCAGCCCGCTTCTGCGAAACGGACGGATTACAGTATACGAATGCCGGCGAAAACCATCAAGAACCGTAACGATCGAAAAAAAATCTTCTCCGAGCGGGGCCTTGTCAGCTCCGGAAGCGTTGTAAATACCGTTAATTATAACGCAACCGACCGGCAATAAATTTCAGACTCCCAGGCGTCCCGAGACGATCCTGTCGAAACCTGCATAGTCCTTTGCGACCGAGATTTCCCGGAATTTTTCCGACTCCATGAGCGCGCATACTTTCGAAGCCCCATCGGCATGAATCTCCAGACACAGCAGACCTTCCGGCTTCAGCATTGCCGGCGCCGCCCGGCAGATGGCCTGATACGAAGCGATCCCTCCGGGAGTGACGAGCGCCTCTTTCGGTTCGAAACGCCGTACCTCAGGCTGCAGTACCTCCCACTCCGTTTCGCAAATATAGGGCGGATTGGAAACAATCATGTCAAACGGCCCGGAAAAGCGTGACGCAAGATCGGGGTCGAACAGGTCGGCCTCCAGAAAATCCATTCTCGAGAGCATGCCATGGCGCGCTGCGTTGGCTCGCGCCACATCGAGAGCCTGAGAGGAACGGTCGATGGCCGAAAGCGTCAGAAAAGGCAGAAGAGCGGCGAGCGTGACGGCGATGCAACCGCTTCCCGTACCGATATCGAGCACCCGGCACTCCCCTTCCGGATGGCTATCCCTCCCGGCGGAAAGCAGTCCGGCGGCATGCTCGACGAGCAGTTCGGTTTCCGGTCTCGGAATCAGTACCCGCTCATCGACCGTGAATGGCCTGCCGTAAAAATACTGCTCACCGGTAATGTACTGAACCGGACGGCCGTCGAGTCGCTGCCGGCAGGACTCGCGGAAAGCTTCCAGCTCGTGGCCCGATACCGGACGGTTATGGTTCAGGTAGAGCCAGAGGCGGGTTTCGCCGAAAAGATGCGACAGAAGCATCTCCGCCCCAAGCCGGGGCTCATCGACCTCTTTCGAGGCAAAATACTCGGCGGTGGTTTTCAGAAGATCGACGACACACCACTCCCTCTGGCTATCCCTTGTCATGCAACCATAAAAAATGAAGATATGGAGGGTGGCGCATCCATACCGGAAATCCGTACAAAAAACGCCGAAAAACCGGTCCCCTCAAAAAGCTTTAAAAATAATTCATTAGCTTGCAGATTGTTACGTATTCGAACGTATTTTGCCTGCCATGCCGCAAAGAAGATACCAATTAATAAAACATTAGCTGCCGTTACGATGAAAAAAGCCCTGACTCTCCTGACGTTCCTCTGCGTAAGCCTCTTTTCCGGCACCGCCCTCGGGGCCGCGAAGTTCACCGGCCTTATGGATATGATGCTGAAAATGCCGGGAGGAAACGCCGACGTCACCTACTATTTCGGAACCGGTTCGCAGCGCATGGATATGGTCATGAACATGACCAGAATCCCCGAGCCGCTGAAAACCACCGTCATCACCAAGGCAGGAAGGCCGGATGAGGCCATTCTGATCAACCATGAAACGAAAAGCTACAGCGTCGTCAACCTGAGAACCGCCGCCGAGAGCGCAACCCTGCTCGACTTCGACAGCAACTACAAACTCAGGCGGCTTGGAAAGACGGTAATCAAGGGGTACGAGTGCGAACACATCAGCCTTGCCAGCACCACCGAAAAGCTGGAACTCTGGGTAACCTCCGATCTGGGAGACTTTTCAACATTCAGGATCCTGCAGTCGCAGAATCCGAGGCTTTCGAACACCGCCCTTTCCCGGACGCTCAAAGAGGCCGGTGTGGAAGGGTTCCCGGTAAAAATCGTGCAGCAGAACGACAACGGGGTTTTCACGATGCAACTGACCTCCATTAAGCCCAGGGAACTGGCATCCTCGGTATTCAGCGTACCCCGCGGATACAGGAAAACCGAAGCGAACCGCAAACCGGTAAGCGGCACCCAGAAAGAACACCTGCGCAACCTCATGGAAAAGATGAAGAAGTTTGAGGAGTAGGTCTTATATTTTCAGCCTTTCACCTAACCAATCAGAAAACAGTACCGTGGCAGACACCATCACTACTCGAAGCAAGGATTACTCACAGTGGTATATCGATCTTGTTCGTTCGGCGAAGCTTGCCGACTATTCCGATGTACGCGGCTGCATGGTCATCAGACCGAACGGCTATGCGATATGGGAAAAAATGCAGGCTGCACTCGACCGGATGTTCAAGGAGACCGGCCATGTCAATGCCTACTTTCCTCTTTTCATCCCTGAAAGCTATATCACCAGGGAGGCCGAGCATATCGAGGGTTTCGCCCCGGAATGCGCGGTGGTAACCCATGGCGGCGGGGAGGAACTTGCCGAGAAGCTCTACGTGCGCCCGACCTCCGAAACCATCATCTGGGCATCGTACAAGAAATGGATACAGTCCTACCGCGACCTCCCCATTCTGATAAACCAGTGGGCCAACGTCGTGCGCTGGGAGATGCGGACCCGTCTGTTTCTGCGCACCTCGGAATTTCTCTGGCAGGAGGGCCACACCGCGCACGCAACCAGGGAGGAGGCGTCCGAAGAGGTGCTGCGCATGATCTCCATCTACAAGAAATTCGCCGAAGAGTACATGGCCATGCCGGTCATCATGGGCAGGAAAACCGACAGCGAAAAATTCGCCGGAGCCGATGAAACCTACTGCATCGAGGCCCTGATGCAGGACGGAAAAGCGCTCCAGGCAGGTACGTCGCACCATCTCGGGCAGAATTTCGCCAAGGCGTTCGACTGCCAGTTCCAGACCAGCGAAGGACGGCTCGACTACGTATGGGCAACCAGCTGGGGTGTATCTACCCGGCTTATCGGCGCACTGATCATGGCGCATTCCGACGACCGCGGACTGGTGCTCCCTCCGAAACTCGCCTCGCGCCAGGTGGTGATCATTCCGATTCTGAGGGGAGACAAGGCTGCGGTGATCGAACAGGCGGAAGCCATCGCCTGCTCGCTGAAAAAGCACGGCATACCGGCTTTCGTGGACAGCAGCGAACAGAACTCGCCCGGATGGAAATTCGCCGAATACGAACTGCAGGGTATTCCTCTGCGCATCGAACTCGGCCCGAGGGACATTGCCGAAAAGAAATGCATTGCGGCACGGCGCGACACACTTGAAAAAACAGAACTGGCCCTCGACGACACGCTGCCGTTCGAAGTCAGTGAAATCCTCAACACCATCCAGCAGAACCTGTATGACAGGGCGCTCCTGTTCCGAACCGAACACACCGTGGAAGTCAGCGATTACGAGGAGTTCAAACGTGCTGTCGAGAACGGTTTCGTCATAGCACACTGGGACGGCACGGCCGAAACCGAGGCGAAGATCAAGGAGGAAACCAGGGCCACCATCCGGGTGCTTCCCGAAGAGGAGGATTACATTGCGACCTACGCCATGCATGAGCCCGGCAACTGCATCTATTCAGGCAAACCCGCGGCGCGCAAAGTCGTCTTCGCAAAAGCCTACTGATCCCGGACCCGCTGAAGGGCTTTCCCGTATCAATGCAGAAGATCCTGCATGCAGCTGAAACCGCATGCAGGATCCTGCGACCGGAAAGCGGTTGCTATTCGCTGAAAAACGCCTTCAGACCGGCATCGTCCGGCTTCATGGTTTTGTCTCCCTTGTTCCAGTTTGCCGGGCAAACCTCGCCGAACTCCTCGGTAAACTGCAGGGCGTCGACCATTCTGAGCACTTCGTCCACATTCCTGCCGAGTCCGAGATCGTTGACCACCTGATGACGCACCACACCCTCCCTGTCGATCAGGAAAAGTCCCCGCAGCGACACTCCGGCATCTTCTGCCAGCACATCGTAATCACGGGAAACCGTCTTGTTGATATCCGAAAGCAGGGTGTAGGTGACCCCTTCGATACCTCCGAGATTTTTCGGAGTGCGCAGCCAGGCATGATGCGAAAATTTCGAATCCACCGAACAGCCGATAACCTCAACGTTCCGTTTCCTGAACTCGTCGAGCTTTTCCTGGAAGGCGTGCAGCTCCGTCGGACAGACGAAGGTAAAATCAAGCGGGTAGAAAAACAGCACAACATACCTGCCCCGGTAATCGGTCAGCTTGCATGAATCCACAAACTGCGAACCTCCGGTTACCGCTTCCACATTGAATTCCGGCGCCTTACGGCCAACTAATACGCCCATATCGATCCCCTTTGTTTTATTTGGTTTAACAATGTCCGAAAACAAGACTTATTTTGTCCATTATAACACATTTTCAGGTTTCCCGCAACCAGTAAAAGAGGAAATCCCGCTTCAGGAAGGATAAACGTCCTCCTTTTCATGCTAACCGTCCGGAAGCGGGAACCGTTTCGGAAAATGCGCAGATAAATGCCTTCCCCGTTTTCGCTCTTTATGCTTATCTTGTTTTCTATCAGATTGTTACCTCAACCCCGGAAAAGCATGCAATCTTTTTTCAATTTTCAGGCTCACCGCACCAGCTACCGGCAGGAGTTTCTTGCGGGAGTAACGACGTTTTTCACTCTCTCCTACATCATCATAGTCAACCCGGCAATCCTTGCCGCGGCAGGAATACCGAAAGGCGCATCGATGACGGCAACCATCCTGACGGCGGTTTTCGGAACCTTCCTGATGGCGGTCTATGCAAAAAGGCCGTTCGCCGTCGCCCCCTACATGGGAGAAAACGCCTTTATCGCCTATACGGTGGTGCAGACCATGGGCTACTCGTGGCAGACCGCAATGGCGGCCATTTTCATAAGCGGCGTGCTCTTCACCCTCCTGACGCTCGGTGGAATGCGCCAGTGGCTTGCCGGTGCGATACCCGGTTCGCTGAAACACAGTTTTTCGGTAGGAATCGGCCTCTTTCTGGCATTCCTCGGCCTCAACGACATGGGCATCGTCGCACTCGGAGTTCCGGATGCACCGGTAAAACTCGGCAACCTTGCAAAACCCGAAGTGCTCATCAGCATGGGCGGGCTCCTCGTCATGACGATGCTCCTCGTGCAGCGGGTAACCGGGGCAATCCTTATCGGCATAGCTCTCATCACATCGGCATTCCTCGTTCTCGGGCTGGCTCCCCTGCCTGAAGCGATCATCAGCGCTCCGCCTTCGATTGCCCCTATCTTCATGAACATCGATGTGCCGGGGGCACTGACCTGGGGATTTGCAGGCGTCATCGCCACAACGCTGGTGATGGATTTTGTCGATACCATGGGTACGCTTTTCGGGCTCTCGTCGCGGGCAGGCCTGCTCGACAGCGAGGAGAACCTGCCTGAAATAGAGAAGCCCATGCTGGTTGACGCACTCTCGACCATTGCAGCTTCGCTTCTGGGAACAACGACAGCAGGAATCTACATCGAATCAGCCGCAGGCATCGAACAGGGCGGAAAAACCGGTTTTACGGCGCTGGTCGTGGCCGGGCTTTTCCTTATGGCGCTGTTTTTCTCGCCGATTCTGACCATCGTGCCTCCCTACGCATACGGACCGGCACTGGTGACGGTCGGGATGTTCATGATGCAGTCGGTGACCAGACTGGATTTCAACGATTACAGTGAACTGTTTCCTGCGTTTCTGACCATCGTACTCATTATCTTCACCTACAATATCGGCGTAGGCATCACGGCTGGATTCATCTCCTTCACCGCGCTGCGCTCCGTTACCGGAAGAATCAGGGAGGTGCATCCGGGCATGTGGATTCTTGCCCTGCTGTCGCTGACCTTTTACTTTTTCTACCCATATCACTGAAACCGGAGAATCGATGCTGCATGCAACCATGAGAATAGCGCAAACCGGAAGCGTCCTGGCCAATTTCAGCGAGAACCTGGAACGGCACTGCCTGATCATCGAAGATGCCGTAAGGGACGGCGCCGATGCCATAGCTTTTCCCGAGCTGTCGCTGACCGGCTACAATGTGCAGGATGCCGCACAGGATATCGCCATGCACATAGAGGATGCGCGACTCGACCCGCTGCGGGAACTGAGCCGGAAAATATGCATCATCTGCGGAGGCATTGAACTCAGTGACGATTACGGCGTGTACAATTCGGCGTTCATGTTCGAGGATGGCCGGGGGGAGAGCATCCACCGGAAGATCTATCTGCCGACTTACGGCATGTTCGAGGAACTCCGGTATTTTTCCGCCGGTCAGCATATCCGCGCGGTCGATTCAAAACGTCTTGGAAGAATAGGCGTGGCCATCTGCGAGGATTTCTGGCATGTATCGGTTCCCTACCTGCTTGCCCAGCAGGGAGCGAAAATGCTTGTAGCGCTGATGTCGAGCCCGCTTCGCATGTCCCCCGGCAGCGGCAAACCGGCAATCGTATCGCAATGGGAGACCATCGCGGAAACCTACGCATTTCTGTTCAGCACCTATGTGGCCTGCGTGAACCGAACGGGCAACGAGGACAGTTTCACCTACTGGGGAAATTCCTCGCTCACCGGACCGGACGGCAGGCTGATAGCCGTGGCGCCACTCTTCAGGGAGGAGTTTCTCGATGTCAAGCTGGATTTCACGGAGGTGAAACGGACACGCCTGCACTCATCGCACTTTCTCGACGAAGATCTGCGGCTGTTCGCTTCCGAACTGCGCCATATCGTTAAAAAAAACCGGCCCGACTGAAAGCTCACCAGGCCCTACTGCGCCATTGAAAAGCCTGGAGCGGTGATGCAGACCCGGTAGTTCATGCCCCGCATGATGGCCGCGGCGCCCTCCGCATCCCCGAGGCTGTCGAAAAAGCCGAACACCGCCGAACCGCTTCCGGAAAGCGAAGCGAAGAAACTTCCCTGATCGAGCAGCGCCTGCTTGACCTTTTTCACCAAAGGATAGTGATCGAATACCGCCGGCTCGAAATCGTTCTCGAAAGCACCGAGCCCTGAACGGTCCCCCTCGGTGCAGAGCCTTCCGGCAAGAACCTTCAGGTCAGGCACGCTTCGCTCGAAACGCGCATAGAAATGCCTGTATGCCCATACGGTGGAGATATGCTCTTCGGGAAAAACCGTGACGATATGAAACGGAAGCGTCAGGGAAAGGTCTTCGAGTTCGTCTCCGATCCCACGCGCAAACGCAAGACCCTTCATTTCAAGAAAGTAGGGCACGTCGGCGCCGAGACCTGAGGCCAGGGAGTGCAGGTCGGTCGAGGAAACTCCGGCGTTCCAGAGCTCGTTGAGCGTTCTGAGCACGGTTGCCGCATCGCTGCTGCCGCCGCCGAGACCGGCTCCGAAAGGGATCCTCTTGTCGAGGGTTATGGAAATGCCCGCGCTGATCCCGGCAGATTCCCGAAGGGCTTTGGCCGCCCTCATGCAGAGATTGTTCCCGTCCACGGGAAGAAGTGGATCGGTGCAGCACATCGAAAGGGCGTCGGATTCCGAAAAGGTAATGGTATCGTACCAGTCGATCGGAGCGAAAACCGTTTCAAGCGTATGATACCCGTCGGCTCTTCTGGAGGTAATCAGAAGGCCCAGATTGATTTTAGCGAATGATTTCACTGAAAAAGGGAGCATAGCGAAGTATGATTTGAAGGAAAAAATAAAATATTTGTCATATTGGTTCTACAAACCGTGTTACCGGGAGGCGTGACCACCCCTTACAAGCAACCATTCCAGCGTGAAAACGATGATCTCTTTTCACAAGCTCACCAGGAAACTCACCATCATACTGTCGGCAGTGTTCTGTCTGTCGAACCTGGCGCTCGGCGCCGCGCCGACATCCTACACTCCCCAGATTCTGCAATATGTGAATGAAGATAAGGTTTATTTGCTAGAAAATATCCGAAAGAACATCTCCATTCCTTCCGAAAAACTCGTCGTGGACGCCCTGCTTTCGGAAGACGGCCCGCAGGCCGCATACCTTTACCGGAAGCAGCTTGCCGAGTATCCGGACCCTTCGCTCGACGAGCTCAGCAGAAGCCGCCTCTCCTCGTTCCAGTTCGTCCTGAACGGACCCCTTGCCTTCCCCGAAAGCGTACCGCCGATGGCGCCGCCGCCGGACAGCGGCAAACCCGCAGCGGCGGCCCCGGTTAAAGAAAAACCGGTTTCGCCGAAGCCCGTAGCGACCCCTTCCGCGCCGCCTCCGGTGACTGTACCGGCAACACCCGCTTCCGGAACCGGCCTCTACACCCTCCAGTTCGGAAGCTTCGGCAGCCGTGCCAATGCAGAGAAACTGGCGGCGGAGCTTTCAGGATACGGTCCGGTATCGATCGTTCAGCAGGGCGCTCTGCACAAGGTCCGGCTGCAGAAAAGCTGGCGGACGGAAAGAGAAGCGGAAATTGCCGGAGGCTCGATTCCCTTCACTTCGGTTGCCGTACCTCTGCGATAGGCGGCCGCTCAAAAAGAACAGTGTTTTCATGAAAGCCGCAAGAGAACAGCGCGCCCTGCTCGGAAACTCCACCCTGATAACCCAGCTCAGGGAGCTGGCCCGGCAGGTAGCGGAAACCGACATCACCGTCCTCATTTCCGGAGAGACCGGATCGGGCAAGGAGGTGCTCGCGCGGTTCATCCACGAGCACAGCCGGAGGCGGACAAAAAACTTCATTCCGGTCAATTGCGGCGCCATACCGTCAGGCCTTCTGGAATCGGAGCTTTTCGGCCATGAAAAAGGGTCTTTTACCGGAGCGATTCAGTCCCGGAAAGGGTATTTCGAAAGTGCCGACCAGGGCACCATTTTTCTTGACGAGATCGGAGAGATGCCTCCGGAAACCCAGGTAAAGTTTCTCCGCGTACTTGAAACCGGGGAGTTCCAGCGGGTCGGTTCATCGGAAACCGTCTATTCGGATGCCCGGGTGATCGCCGCAACCAACAAGAACCTCTACCAGCAGGTCGCGGAAAACAATTTCCGGGAGGATCTCTACTACCGGCTCCGGAGCGTCGAACTGCAGCTTCCTCCTCTCAGGGAGAGAGGACGCGACATTCTCCTGCTCACCGAACATTTCGTGCGCGAAGCCGAACGGCAGCAGGGCATCACCTTCGAAGGGTTCGACCCCGAAGCCGTCGAGATCATGCTGCGCTATCCCTGGCCCGGCAACATCAGGGAACTGCGCAACCTGATCGATTCGCTGCTCGTTCTGGAGAAGGGAAAAAAAATAACAGCGGAGGTTCTTGAAAAGCATCTCGTGCAGCGCAGTCGGCATAAAGGACTGGTGCACGATCCGTCACAATCGGAAAAACAGGAGCTGAACCTCATTTACAGCAGCATCATCCAGCTCCGCCAGGAAATGAGCGAAATCCGCCACCTCCTGCAGATGCTGCTGCATACCCGCACCCAGCAGCCTCCGCTTCTGCTGCCGCCTCCCGCATCACCAGCTCCCTCGATCTCTGAGCCGGATGAAACCGCCGGCGTCTCCGATGCCCGAAAAGAAAAGCTGCCTGATGCCGAGGAAACCTCGCTCGAAGCGATCGAGAAAAAAACCATTATCGAAACCCTCCGGCAGCAGCAGGGCAACAGGCGCAAGACCGCCAGGATGCTCGGCATCAACGAAAGAACGCTCTACCGCAAGATCAAGGCATACGGAATCGGCTGAAGAAATCCTTTCGCCCGTTCGGGTTCCTATGCACGCTTCCGGCGGAAAAATCCGGCTGCGAGCAGCACGCCCGACACGACTGCCGCCGCTTCGGGAAGGAGATCGGGATAGCGGGTGTAGAAGGTGAGCCGGCTCGAAAGCGGAACATCAGCAGTAAGGGTTTTTGCCTCCCACCAGGGGATTTCCGCATAAACACGGCCCATGGAGTCGATAAACGCGGTAATGCCGGTATTGGCGCAACGCGCCATAGCCCGCCTGTTTTCGATGCAGCGCAGCTTCGCAATGGCCGCGTGCTGGTAGGGGCCGTAGGAGGTCGAATACCACCCGTCGTTGGTTACGAGAGTAAGAAACTGGGCTCCGTTACGGACAAAAGCGGTGACAAGGGAGGGAAAAATGGACTCGTAACAGATGATATTGGCTGTTTTCACCGTGCCGTTCGAACGGGAATTGAACTCCATCACCGGAAAGTCCGATCCCTTTCCCCAGCCGCTGATGCCGGCAAGCGAAAAGGTAAACTGGTCGAGCCAGGGCAGATACTCCACATAGGGAACCCTTTCGGCAAAGGGTACCAGATGGATCTTGTGGTAAACCTGGGGCTTGCGGGAATCGGGGGTCAGCAGCATCGATGCATTGTAGGTCTCGAAATACCTGCCGCTCGGTCCGTCGTATTTCACCTTCCCGCTTTTGGCCTCGGCCGATTCAGGATGAAAATAGACGATATCGGAAAAACCGCTCAGGAGGGGCACATTCCACTCTTTAAGCGAAAGACGCAGCGAATGCAGGTAGCCGGAATACCGGCTGTCGAGAATGTAGAATGGAATGGCGGTTTCAGGCCAGATAACCAGTTCGGGATTATCCAGAAAGACGGCCTTGCCGGTAAGACGGTAATAGACATCCATAATGTCGGCTCCGCTGTACCGTTTCCATTTTTCCGCCGGATCGATATTGGGCTGTACCAGCGAAACCTTGACGGAACCCTCGGAACTCTCCTCCGGCATATTTTCCCGGAAGGCAAGACCCCCGTAGAAAAGCGGCAGGGCTATCATCAGCGCAGCGCCTCCCATGAGCTTCGGTCGCACGCGCCCCTCCTGCCGATCCTGCCAGATCTGCAGGGCAAGAACGTTGAACCAGAGCAGCCAGAACGTGATGCCCCAGACGCCGGTAATATCGGCATACTGGATCATGAAGCTCAGATGGGCCTGCGAATTGCCGAGGGTAAGCCAGCCAAGAGAGAGGTCCTGCTGCATGTATGCCCACTCCCACGCCGTCCAGAAAAAAGGGAGTGAAAAAAGAGCGGAACGAAACCCTTTCCATCGCTTCAGAAGAAGAAATGCAAGAAAAGGGACAGAAAGAAAAAACGACTCGGCAAGAATGGTAAGCAGACCTCCCGGCAGGGTTGCCAGAGAGACCCACCAGAGCGCGATGGAGGAAAACACCAGCATGGAGAACCATACCTTCCGAAAGGCACTCCCGAACGGCTCATCCTGCCGCAGGGAAAGCAGCAGCGGGACAAAAGCGATCCAGGCAAGAAGTTCAAGACGAACGAACGGATAGGAGGGAAAAGAAATGCCGAGAAGAATACCGCTCAGAAGCGGCAACCCGAAAGATCTGGCTCCTGATTTATGGCGTGCAGGCCGGTTATCGTTCATGGGATTTTGCAGCAGTTTACAGAAAATGCAAAAAGCAGGTCTCAGTATACATTATTTCGGTCAAAGCAGCGGAGACGTAAGATATATTTTCCTTTAATTATTGATTTTTATTCTTTAAATTTATTCCAAGCTGTTATTTAACAGGAACCAACACCGTGTGCTTCCTGAAAATATCCAATTTCAACGCCACCAGAAAAAGGAGAAATCATTATGGCTCTTTTCGGCACAAAAGACACCACCACTGCCCACTCGGATTACGAGATTATTCTTGAGGGCGGATCGAGCTCATGGGGAAAGGTAAAAGGGCGCGCGAAGGTAAACGTACCTCCGGCAAGCCCGCTCCTCCCTGCCGACTGTAACGTCAAGATCAATGTCAAACCTCTCGATCCCGCAAAGGGGTTCGTGCGGTTCTCCGCAGTGATCGAGTCGATTGTTGACAGTACCAAGAACAAGTTGGTCGTCGAGGCCGATATTGCCAATGAAACCAAGGAAAGAAGAATTTGTGTAGGCGAAGGATCCGTCACTGTCGGCGACTTCTCGCACTCGTTCTCCTTCGAAGGTTCCGTTGTCAACATGTACTACTACCGCTCCGACGCAGTCCGCAGAAACGTCCCGAATCCGATCTACATGCAGGGACGGCAGTTCCACGACATCATCATGAAAGTGCCCCTCGACAACAACGATGTGATCGACACCTGGGAAGGCACCGTCAAAGCGATATCGAGCACCGGCGCATTCAACGACTGGATTCGCGATTTCTGGTTCATCGGACCGGCATTCACCGCTCTGAACGAAGGCGGACAGAGAATTTCCAAAATCGAGGTTAACAGCATCGGCACCCAGGGCAGCGACAAAGGGCCCGTCGGTGTAACAAGGTGGCGTTTCTCCCACGGCGGTTCCGGTGTTGTAGACTCAATCTCCCGCTGGATGGAACTCTTCCCTGCCGACAAGCTCAACAGGCCGGCATCGGTTGAAGCCGGTTTCCGTTCCGACTCTCAGGGTATCGAGGTGAAGGTTGACGGCGATTTCCCCGGCGTATCGGTAGATGCAGGCGGCGGTCTCCGCAGGATTCTCAACCACCCGCTCATCCCGCTGGTACACCACGGCATGGTCGGAAAGTTCAATGACTTCACGGTCGACACCCAGCTGAAGGTCGTGCTTCCCAAAGGCTACAAGATCCGTTATGCAGCACCTCAGTTCCGTTCGCAGAACCTCGAGGAGTATCGCTGGAGCGGTGGCGCTTACGCCCGCTGGGTCGAGCATGTCTGCAAAGGCGGTTGCGGCCAGTTCGAAGTGCTCTACGCACAGTAACGCTTCACAGTTACCATACAAAAGCCGGCTTTCGCCGGCTTTTGTATTTGTGCCGGATTTCGTCGGCCAGGTACGGGTCTTGCCTGTCGGAAGAATCATCTCCCGGCTTGCGCCTGACCGCTCACCATCTTCACCCCATCATCTGCAGCAGTTCCTCGACCTCGTCGCGGATCTCTTCGAGCAGAACCCTCCGCCGGTCGTCAACGGTGGAGCTTTTTTTCTGATCACGCTCGATCTGCTTGCGCAGCTTGAGAATTTCCGCGGTTTTCCGGTCGGCATCGTTCTCCGGCGCATCCCCTTTAACCAGCTCGCTGGCCCGGCCAAGCTTGTACCCCTTGTCGTATACAAGCTCCTTGATATTGAGCACCATAGCGATATCCCGGTTGGTGTAGCGCCTGTTGCCGCGGGTATCGCGCGAGGGGCTCAGCTCGGTGAAAAAACTCTCCCAGTACCGGAGAAGATAGGCCGGCACGCCGGCTATCCGGCTAACCTCACCGATCGAATAATAGCTTTTCTGCGTCTCGAATGGCATAATGTTACGCTGCCCCGGTATAATTAGTGGAGGAATCGGCGTCAACCCTCACAATATCCCGAGCATGAAACCCAGGGAAAGGGAAGATTTCGGGCGCCGAAGGGGGTAAAGAGGCCACAATACGGCACGGGCTGACACAGATGCCTTTGTGTTTTGCATCTTCTTTATTATACATTACTACCGCAAAAACAAAAAAACACCGGATGAAAAATCTGCTTGCGCTCAAACCCTACCTCCTCAGGTATAAACGTCATCTCGGTGAAGGATTCATCTACATTATCCTTACCAACATCTTTGCGGTAACCGGACCGCACTATATCGGCAAAGCCGTCGATGCCATGCAGGGATCGTTCCGGATGGGGGATATCCTCCGCTTCACGGGAATCTATGTTCTCTTTGCCCTCCTCAGCGGATTCTTTCTTTTTCTCGTCCGCCAGAAAATCATCGTTACCTCGCGCAACATCGAATATGATCTGAAAAACGATTACTACAGTCACCTGCAGCAGCTCCCGCGCAGTTTTTATGACCGGACAAGCACCGGAGAGCTGATTTCCAGGGGCACCAACGACCTGAATGCCGTGCGCGACTTTCTCGGCCCCGGCATCATGTACTCCATCAATACCTTTTTCAAGCTTTTCTTTGCCATCATCGCCATGCTGGCGCTCTCTCCCGTCCTGACCTTTTTCGCCCTGCTTCCCGCCCCGATTCTCAGCTATTCGGTCTACCGGATAGGCCGCTCGATGCAGAAACGCTCGAAAAGCATCCAGGAGAGCTATGCCGAAATCACCAACCTTGTCCAGGAGAACCTTACCGGAATCAGGGTGGTCAAAAGTTATACGCGGGAGGCCGTCGAGATCGAGCGGTTCGAAAAGCTGAACCGGGACTATTACCGGAAGAACCTTTCGCTCGGCAAGCTCCAGGCTCTTTTTTTCGCCATGCTCACCTCCATGACGGCACTATCCCTCATTCCGGTGATCTGGATAGGCGGACTGGCAACCATCGGAGGAAAGATGACCATCGGCGGTATCGCGCAGTTCATCGTCTATGTAACCATGCTGAGCTGGCCCATCATTTCCATCGGCTGGGTAACCGGAATCGTCCAGAAAGCCGCTGCTGCCCAGGGCCGCCTGAGCGAGATTTTCGACACCGTCCCCGATATCGCGAATGAAGAAGCGACAGCGCCCCGGACCGATGAAACCGCAACCGGCAGGGGAGAAATCTCGTTCAGCGATGTGTCGTTTCACTACCCCTCGCAGCCTGATATTCCTGTGCTGAAAAACATCACCTTCAAGGCCGGAGCCGGCTCGAAAATCGCCATTGTTGGAGCAACCGGCACCGGAAAAACGACCCTTGTCAACCTCATCCCTCGGCTCTACGAGGCGACCGGAGGCCAGATCCTGCTCGATGGGCGGAATATCCGGGAGATTCCTCTCGAAAGCCTGAGGCTGCAGATCGGATTCGTACCGCAGAACAATTTCCTTTTTTCCGACACCATCGAAAACAATATCGGCTATGGAAACCTGCAGGATGCCGATCCCCGACGGGTGGTCGAGGCCGCGCGCATTGCCATGCTCGACGACGATGTCAGGGATTTTCCGGAACAGTATAAAACCATGCTCGGCGAAAAAGGCATCAACCTGTCGGGCGGGCAAAAGCAGCGCGCGTGCATAGCACGAGCCATAGCCTGCCACCCGAAAGTACTGGTACTCGACGATGCGCTCTCGGCCGTCGATACCGCTACGGAAGCCCGGATTTTCGATGCCCTCCTCGAGAAACTGCCGGAAACAACCATCATTCTGATCAGCCACAGGATATCGACCGTTAAAAACTGCGACCGTATTTTTGTGCTCAGCGAAGGCACGATAGCTGAATGCGGCACCCACGAACAGCTGCTGCAGCGGAAGGGTATCTACAACGGCCTCTACAACCAGCAGTTGCTCGAGGACGAAATCCTTTCCCTTGCCTGAAGCAAAAGCGAACGCCTACTCACCCGTTACCTTCACCCTGGCTGCATTGGCGACAGCTTTTGCTTTCAGGGCATCGACATCGCCGTCAGGGCTTCCGTAAGCCAGGGTCACGGCCATTCGCCGGTATGGGCGGGTCAACGGTTTTCCGAAAATACGGATATCGGTATCCGGCTCCCTCAGGGCATCCTCCAGACCGGCATAAGAGGGATTCTTCCCCTCGTCATCGGCCAGGACAACCGCGCTTGCACCTGCCCGAAGCAGCCGGATCTCCGGAATCGGAAGACCGAGTACGGCTCTTGCGTGGAGATCAAACTCCGAAAGGTTCTGCGTGCCGGCCAGCGTCACCATGCCGGTATCGTGAGGACGGGGCGAGAGTTCCGAAAAATACAACCCGTCGGAGGCCAGGAAAAACTCGACACCCCAGATGCCTGCACCGGTCAGCGAACCGGTGACTTTTCCGGCAATCTCGCAGGCCTCCTGCAGATGCTCTTCGCTGATGCGGCAGGGCTGCCAGCTCTCCTGATAATCACCCCGCTCCTGGCGGTGGCCAATGGGAGGACAGAACAGCGTCGGACCGTTTTTCTGTGTTACGGTCAACAGCGTTATTTCGGTATGAAACGGCACGAAGGCCTCGACGATCACCTCAGCAATATCGCCGCGCCTTCCACTCTGCGAATAGCTCCAGGCCCGGTCGATATCCTCCTGTGTCCTGAGGGTGGACTGCCCCTTGCCCGACGAGCTCATCAGCGGTTTCACGACGCAGGGGAGGCCAATCTCGCCGACGGCAGCCCGCAGCTCTCCGGGCGAAGCCGCGTAACGGTATCGGGCCGTTCGAAACCCGAGTTCCCTTGCAGCCAGATCGCGAATGGCTTTCCGGTTCATGGTGAAGTTCGCGGCGCGGGCCGAAGGCACCACCTGTATGCCCTGCTCTTCGTAATCGTAAAACCGTTCAGTCCGGATGGCCTCGATTTCCGGCACGATCAGGTCCGGACGGTGCCGGGCAACCAGGGCATCGAGAGCCCCGCCGTCAAGCATGTCGATCACTTCGCGCTCGTCAGCCACCTGCTGAGCCGGCGCGTCGTTATAGCTGTCGACTGCTATAACGTACTGGCCAAGGCGTTTGGCGGCGATAACGAACTCCCTGCCCAGTTCTCCGCTGCCGAGCAGCATGATTTTTTTCATCATTCCAGTTCTGTTGTTGATTGTTTCCCGGGCCTTGCCGGAACGGCGTTCCCCCCTGAACGTCCTGCCCGGAGAATGAAACCGATACGGTAAAATGGCGGTGTTTTCCGCAAAAGATGCGAACAGCCACCAAACGTGATTTTTCCATTTTCCTTCCCGATCATGCGAAATCCTCGAGCTGGCGAAGAAGATCCTTGCGGGCCGTGCCGTACATGTGCACATAGAGCAGGTTGAACATGAACACGGCGCTTCGCAGTCGTGGAGCCCGCATGGCGCGCTTCAGGGCGTTCCTCACGGTAAATATCCTTCCGGTCAGGGCCGTGTAGCTCGGAATGAACTCCTCGAGGGCGATCCGCTGCGGCCGGTAGAGCATCTCCTGGCCCCATGAGAAGCGGAAGGCATCGTGATCGTCCGACGAATGGAGCAGGCGGCCTTCCAGCGCGAGCCGGTCGAAAACCCCGGTTCCGGGAATGGGGCGCAGAAGGTTGATGCCGGGCACATCGATGCCGGTCTCCTCGATAAACTCCTCGAGCATGCGCGGCATGTCGAGCGTATCCTCGTCGAGGCCGTAGATGAAACTGCCGTAGACGCAGATCCCCGCCTCGCGAATGTTTCTGATGCACGCAGCCTGGCGGACTGCGGGGTTATGGAACTTCTGATGGGCGTGGTTGCTGCCGTCGGCAAGGCTTTCAATGCCCACAAGCAGAGCGCCGCAGCCCGAACGGGCAAACGCGTCGAGCAGGCGCGGCTTTTCGCCAAGAGCGGTGGTTGCCTGCCCTACCCAGCTGATACCGAACGGAATGAGTTCGCGAAAAAGTTTTTCGGCATAGTGCTCATCGGCATTGACGGTATCGTCCAGAAAGAAAAAAATCCTTTTGTCCTCCCTGAGAAAGCTTTCGACCTCCCGGAGCACGGAAGGAATGGTGCGGTGGCGCAGCCGGTGGCCGTTCATGACATGCACATTGCAGAAATCGCAACTGTAGGGACACCCCCTGGTGGTCTGCACCACATTGGTGGTGAAGTAGCTGCCGATATCAAGCGCGCCCTTGCCGACGACCCTGTCGAGCGACAGGTCGGGAAACGATGTCACCCGGTACTCCGCCTTGAGTTCTCCGAGGAGAAGATCTTCCTGTACCTCGCGCCAGATGTCGTCGGCCTCTCCGATCACCAGAGCATCGCCGTGGTCACGGCACCGTTCGGGAAAAATGGTCACGTAGGGACCGCCGAGCACGACCTTGATGCCTTTCGAGCGAAGCGACCGTGCAAGCTCGAAGGCGGGTTTCACTGCGCCGGTCTGGACGCTGATGCCTGCCATGTCCCAGTGCCGGTCGAGCGGAAGCCGCTCGAAACGCAGATCGCAGATGGTCTGGGTGACACCCGTAACCTGCACCGAACTCAGAATCATAAGGGAGAGCGGCGGTATGGCGAACTGTGCGCGTCTGATGACGTTGCTCAGAACACGCTCCTTGAGCGAACCGAACAGGCCATGCTTTGGTGAAGCGCTGTCAAGGGAAGCGGTACCGTCAACCCCGCTGTCGGCCTGAATGAAAATCAGTAAAACAGACTTGCCGCTCATCGTGCCGCATCCGGGGTTAGCAGCATCTGCAGCTTCTTAAGTTCGAGCAGCGCCTCGATGGGAGTCATCCGGTCGGTATCGATCGCCTCCAGCGCTTCGCGAAGCCGGTTGTCGATCTCCTCGAAAAGGCTTATCTGCATGCTCTGGCGCACCGGTTCATGAACGGCAGGAATATCGAAGTCGCGTTTTTCCATACCGGCAAGAATCTCCTTCGCCCTCGAAATGACGGCCTGGGGCATGCCGGCCATCCGGGCCACCTCGATGCCGTAACTGTTGTCCGAAGCGCCCCTGACGATCTTGCGGAGAAAAACCACCCGGTCGGCGGTTTCGATAACCGTGGCGTTATAGTTCACGATCCCCGGAAAACGGGCCTCCAGTTCGGCAAGTTCATGGTAATGGGTGGCAAAAAGCGTCCGCGCGCCGATATGGCGGCTGATATATTCACCGATCGACCAGGCGATGGACAAGCCGTCGCTGGTGCTGGTTCCCCTGCCGATCTCATCGAGCAGCAGCAGGCTTTTCTCCGTGGCGTTGTTGAGAATGGCCGCGGCTTCGTTCATTTCGACAAGAAAAGTGCTTTCGCCGGATGCAAGATTGTCGGAAGCTCCCACTCTGGTGAAAATGCGGTCGACGATGCCGATCTCCGCCTTTTCGGCAGGCACGAAGCTTCCTGCCTGCGCAAGCAGTACGATAAGACCTGTCTGCCGGAGAAAAGAGCTCTTGCCGGCCATGTTGGGTCCGGTGATCATGAGCATCCGCTGCTTTTGATCAAAAAGACAGTCGTTGGCGACATAGGCCTCGCCCGCGGCCATGATCCGTTCGAGCACCGGATGACGTCCGCCGAGAATCAGAAGCCCCGAATGACTGGAGATGCCTGGTTTGCAGTAGCCGTACTCGTCGGCGCACACGGCAAACGAAAGCAGGCAGTCGATCTCGGCTATCCTGCCGGCATTTTCCTGTATCGGAGCGGCATGGGCGGCAATGGTGCGGCACAGTTCCTGGAACAGCTGCTGTTCGAGCACGATACTCCGCTCCTCCGCGTTGAGAATCCTTTCCTCATACTCCTTGAGGGCGGGAATGGTGAAGCGCTCGGCGTTGACAAGAGTCTGCTTCTTTTCGTAGTATGGAGGCACCTTGTCGAGATTGGCCCGGCTGATTTCGATATAGTAGCCGAATACCCTGTTGAACTGAACCTTGAGCGAAGAAATCGAGGTTCGCTGGCGCTCCTCCTGCTGTATTTCAAGAAGCCTTTCCCTGGCCGTCGATGCTGTAAGACGGAGCCCGTCGAGTTCCTCGTGATAGCCCGCACGGATGTAGCCACCGTCCCGCATCGATGCTCCGGCCTCGGGATCGACAGCCCTTTCGACAAGCTCGACAAGCTCCGGAAGCGGTTCGAGAGCGCCGGAAAGCGCAGCCAGACGCTTTGAAGACACATCCCGAAGCGCGTTTTTCAACCGGGGGATGACGGCAAGCGCCGAACCGAGCTGACGGACCTCCCGGGGTATGGAACGGAGCGTGGCGATGCGCGCAAGCACCCGCTCCAGATCACTGACTTCCGCAAGCAGGTTCCCGACCTCATCTCTCAGTGATTTAACGGCTTTCAGCTCCTCCACGGCATCCTGGCGCAGCGTGATATCGGTGTTTTTCAGCAGCGGACGCTGCAGCCACTGGCGGATCAGCCGGCCTCCCATCGGGTTCCGGGTACGGTCCATAACCTCGAGCAGACTGCCGCCCGGCGAGCCGTCCTGCATGGAGGAGATGATTTCGAGATTTCTTTTTGTCTGCAGATCGAGCGTCATGAAGTCGCCACTCTGCAGAGGTGTGATCCGCGTGATATACTGCAGGCTGCTCTGTCGGGTCTCTTCGAGATAGTGAAGGATAACGCCAGCCGCAATCCGGGCGGCACCGCCGCCCTGAATGCCGAAACCTTTCAGGGAGTGGGTCCTGAAATGACGGGAAAGCACCTCTCCGGCGTGATCTTCCCTGAAAAGCCACTCGTCGAGCGTGGTGATTGCCGCACTGTCGGAGAGCACCGTACGGAGCATCTCCAGACGTTCCCGGTCTCCCGAGGAAACCAGCAGTTCGGCTGGGTGGAGGGAGCGAAGAAAATCGGCGGCATCGTCCGGATGCAGTTCGGCTATCCTGAACTCGGCGGTCGTGACATCGATAAAAGCCACCCCACAGAGCGTCTGGCGGCCGGAACGGAGAAATGCAAGCGCCGAAAGGTAGTTGTTCCGCCGGTCGTCGAGGATGCTGTCGCTGTAGGTCACTCCCGGCGTGATGATATCGGTTATCTCCCTGCGGACAATACCCTTGGCTGTTGCAGGATCCTCAACCTGATCGCACACCGCCACCTTGTACCCTTTTTTCACCAGCCTGGCTATGTATCCTTCGCTTGCATGATGCGGAAAGCCGGCCATAGGAGTGTCGGACGAAGAACCGTTCGAACGCCTGGTCAGCACGATATTGAGCGCCGCAGCGACCTGGCGGGCGTCGTCGAAAAAGGTCTCGTAAAAATCACCGACCCTGAACAGCAGCAGGTAATCCGGATAGCGATCCTTGACGTCCAGATACTGGCGCATCATGGGTGAATGCTCTTTGCGGGCAGCGTCCTTGGCACTCATACCTTCTCTTGATCTTCTTTAGGGAACCTGTTAGCGTAGCGAAATCCGGCCTTGCCGGCAGGAGATGTCCCTGAAGCTACTGCAGAAGCTTAAAATAAACAAGCCGCCAGAGGCATTCAGGGCTTGACAAGCCCGCAGGAGAGCAATACCTTTAAACGTGCAGCACTCTTCAATTTCCACCCGGTCTCTCCATGAATTTTCATACCATACTGCTTTTCATTCATGTCACCTGTTTTGGCGCCTGGTTCGGAACGGTTCTGGCATCGATCTTCCTGCTTAAAACGCTCGAGTCCAGGCTTACCGGCACGGCGGTCCGCGCCGGAGAGGATGCGATCCTGCTCAGGGAGTACATCAAAACGGAAACGAAAGTCGCCGATGTCGCCTTCATAGGCGTTATCCTGTCCGGAATTCTTCTGGCCTCGTTTTTTCACGGCTGGACCCTTTGGGTGGCGGTGAAATCCGGTCTGATCATCCTGCAGGTCGCCCTCACCATGGGTTACATCGTTCGCGCCATACGGCCGATCAGCTATCCCTGTTCGCCGGAAATGTTCCGGAACTGGTACACGCTCTTTGCCATTTCACTCGGCATGTTCGCTCTCGTGCTCGGTGTAACTTTTTTTCTGCTCTGAAGCGGAGGGTATTGGAGCAAATAATTTGATCTTAAGGGAATGATTGACTATATTCAAACCCTTTATCACTAAACTATAGGTGCAAGATGCAGGCGCTGATCAAGATTTCCGATAAACAGTATCTGGTTAAACAGGGTGACACGCTTTTCGTTCCGCGGCAGAAAGCTGCAGTAGGAGCCACCCTTGACGTAACGTCCATGGCGGCAATCGATGGAGAGAATACATCTTTACAGTCTTCAGGAACCGTACAGGTTAAAGTCCTCGGTCATGTCAAGGATGAGAAAGTCGTTGTATTCAAGAAAAAACGCAGAAAACGCTACCAGTCACGAAACGGGCACCGTCAGCAGATGACCCGTATCGAAGTGGTATCGATCTGAAAAACCAGTCAGGATTGCTAACGTTAATTATTTTTTACTATGGCTCATAAAAAAGGCGGCGGATCGACGAAAAACGGACGGGACAGCAACCCGAAATACCTCGGTGTGAAAGCAGCCGGAGGATCGACCGTATCAGCAGGCACCATCATTCTCAGACAGAGAGGCACGGTTATCAAGCCGGGAAACAATGCCGGAATCGGACGTGACCATACCATTTTCTCGCTTGTTGACGGAGTCGTAACGTTCCGCAACGGTCGCAACAACAAAAAACAGGTGGATATCATCCCCGCCTGATTTGGCTTGAAACAAAATAAGCTTATATTTGCTGAAGCCGTCTATTCACATATGGGCGGCTTTTTTTTTGCTGAATCGAAACAGGCTGTAAACTGGCAAAAGCCCGAAAATCTGTCTCATGAGTTTTTTTTCACCCTATTAAAACATAGAGCCTTATGAAAATCACCGTTATCGGAGCCGGGAATGTAGGAGCCACGGCAGCTCTTCGAATTGCCGAAAAACAACTTGCCAAAGAGGTTGTGCTGATTGATATCGTCGAAGGAATCCCCCAGGGTAAAGCTCTTGACATGTACGAGTCGGGACCTGTTGCGCTGTTCGATACCCGCATACTCGGTTCGAATGACTATCAAGATTCCGAAAATTCCGACATCGTCCTCATAACCGCAGGCCTTGCAAGAAAACCCGGCATGAGCAGGGAAGACCTTCTGATGAAAAACACGGCAATCATCAAAGAGGTCACCCAGCAGGTCATGAAGTATTCGAAAAATCCGATCATCATCATGGTATCGAATCCGCTCGATGTCATGACCCATGTCGCCCACACCGTCAGCGGTCTGGAAAAGGAACGGGTCATAGGCATGGCCGGCGTACTCGACACGGCAAGATTCAGAAGCTTCATTGCCGAGGCTCTCGACGTCTCCATGCAGGACATCAACGCATTCGTGCTGGGCGGACATGGCGATTCCATGGTGCCGATAGTCAAGTACACCAGCGTTGCCGGAATTCCCCTTTCGGAACTCATGCCTAAAGAGCAGATCGATGCCATTGTCGAACGCACAAGAAACGGTGGCATTGAAATCGTGAACCATCTGAAAACCGGTTCCGCATTCTATGCCCCTGCAGCATCGGCCGTCGAGATGATCGAGGCGATCGTTAAAGACCGCAAGCGCATTATCCCCTGCACAACGCTCCTCACCGGACAGTACGGCATCGATAACGTCTTCTGCGGAGTCCCGGTCAAAATCGGCAAAAACGGTGTCGAACAGATTCTCGAACTCGATCTTGCAGCAGACGAACTCGAAGCCCTTCAGAAATCCGCGGCGCTTGTCGACGAGAACTGCAAAAGCCTCCAGAGCATTATCGCCTGAGCGATTCCTGTTTTCACACAATGAAAAAAGCGGCTAAAAAGCCGCTTTTTTCATGAACAGATGTCCCCCATTACATCTGCTCTACCTCACTGGCGTGAGGAATATCAATGACAAATATTATTCAACAAATCCCATGCCAGAACAACCCTGCACGGTAAAATTCATCATTCAC
>JAAXXP010000001.1 GCA_013334435.1 Chlorobiaceae bacterium
TTATGGTGCTCGGAATGACGGCTCTGTCAAGCAATGATTTTTTGTTTTAGTCGCGCAGAACATGAGCCCGAGGAACTATTGCAAAATAGGAGCGCTGTCCTCTCCTGACAGGCGACAGAGAGTTGAGAGCGGTTGCGGAAGCTGAAAAGGTTGAAACAATGGCACGATCTGGGTGCTTGAAAAGCTTGTCAGGAATGCCATCATCGATGCGCAATCTGCCCTCGACTCCCTGGAAAAGATGAAACAGTCCAGACGACGGCTTCCCTGGAATGACGCCGACAGAATTCTCGGAGCCCTGCTGTAACCACTTCCGCATTCTCTCTACAGTCAGATTCGCCACAAAAGCCGGAGATGCAGGGCATTCCGGCTTGAGCAAACTATGGATGTCCGGAGCAGTTACTTCTTCATCACCGCGGCATCATCCATGAACTTTTTCAGCCCCGCGTCGGTCAGCGGGTGGTTGGCGAGCTGTTTGATGACGCCGTAGGGAATGGTGGCGATATCGGCTCCCATCATGGCAGCGGTGACCACATGCTGCGGATGGCGGACGCTGGCCACGATCACCTCGGTCGGGTAGCCGTAGTTGTCGTAGATGGTGACGATCTGCTCGACAAGCTCCATGCCGTCGGTACTGATGTCGTCGAGGCGGCCCACGAAGGGGCTCACGTAGTCCGCGCCGGCCTTGGCGGCCAGCAGCGCCTGGTTCGGCGAGAATACCAGCGTGGCGTTGGTGCGGATGCCGTTCGCGGAGAAGTGTTTGATGGCCTTCAGGCCGTCGATGGTGAGCGGGCATTTGACCACCACGTTCTCGTGGATCGCCGAAAGATCCTCGCCCTGGGCGATCATCTCCTCGGCCTTGAGGCAGGTGACCTCGGCGCTGACCGGACCGTCAACGATGTCGCAGATGCGCCGGATGTGCGCCTTGAAGTCGCTGTAGGTGAAGTTCGACGGGTCGCCGACGATCTTCGCGATGAGCGACGGGTTGGTGGTGACGCCGTCCAGCACGCCGAGTTCGGCGGCTGAACGGATTTCGTCGAGGTTGGCGGTATCGATGAAGAATTTCATGCAGCCCCCTTTACTTCGTTATGAACGGTTATGCGCCGACGCTCTCTTTGTCGAGCATGGCGTTGAAGTTTTTGGCCTTGCGACCTTCCCAGTTGCGCTTGTGGTAGGCATAGCCTGCGATAAGCGGCATGGCGACGGTGGCTTCGGCAAACACCATCTGTTCGTAGACGGTATCGACCTTGCCCCATGAGCTGGCCTCCTTGAGGGTGGAGCCGGAAAGCGCGCCGTCGCGCTCGTCGGCAACGGTGATCTGCACGGCGTAGGTGTGCATGGAGACATCCTCGTAACCGAGCACTTCGGCCGCCACCACGATGTCCTGCGTGAAGTTCTTCGGTACGCCGCCGCCGATCATGAAAATGCCGGTCCTGTCGTTCTCGATCTTGACCTTGGTGAGCTCGCGGAAATCCTTCACGGAGTCGATGGCCACGTGGTTATCGGGGTTGTGCCACTGGTGGTGCACCAGACCGAAGCCTGCCGAGCAGTCGCTGAATGCCGGGCAGAAAATCGGTACGCCCTTTTCGTACGCTTTATAGACGATGGAGTTTTTGTCGAGGTTGTTCCGCTCGATATATTTTGCCATTTCGATGATGAACTCGCGCGAGGAGTATGCTCCGGGCTGCATGGAGTCGGCGATCTTGCCCATGGTCTCGTCACAGACGCGCAGATCGTCCTCGTCGATATAGGTGTCGTAGATACGGTCCACGTGCAGGTCGCGCAGGATGGCATCGTCGATGAACGGGGTGCCTTTGTAGTGTTTGAAGCCGAGCGCTTCGAAAAAGTCCTGATCGACGATGTTGGCACCGGTGGAGACGATGGCGTCAACCATGTGGTTGTCGAGCATGTCGATGATGACCTGCTTCAGTCCGGCGCTGATGAGCGAACCGGCAAGCGTGAGGATGACGGCGCACTCCCGGTCCTGCTGCATGAGGTCCACGATAGACGCGGCTCTGGCGAGATTGCGGGCCTGAAAGGCGGTATCGGCCATCTGGTCTATAAGCGGTACTATGTTGAGCTGTTTGATATCGATATGCCTGACCGGCGCGTTGAGCAGTTCCTCTTTTCTGATCCCCGATTCCATAGTTGCCTTCCGTAGAGTTATAATTGTTCAAAAAAAAAGAGAGTAAGCTTACTATATCACACATTCGAATTGCCGGATGCTGCTTCCTTCCGGATCTGACATGGTTGGGCAACCGAATGTTGTATAGGACTTACTCTCTAAATATAGCTGTTTCAGTACTCTTTTTGTGTCAAGAAATCGAAACAAGTGGCTCAATATAGTGTAATGAAAACAAAAAACAAACAAAGGTCTTTTATCTTTCTTGCAACTGTTATAACTTCATAGGCACCCGGGCACGCTGCAGTTTACAAGCGGTACCGGTTCACGATAACGGCAAACTACTGCGACAGCGCCGCAAGGGGCAGTTTTTTATCTATCTATCAATACCGGCGGCGGACATCTTTTTTATGGGTACTCTTCGCATTTTAAGCGGGATGCGGCCAACCGGCAAACTGCACCTCGGACACTTCACCGGCGCACTTGAAAACTGGATTCACTACCAGAACCTGCTCGCAGAGGACGGTTCAAGAGTCTATGAAACCTGGTTTCTCATCGCGGACTACCACATCCTGACCACGTCGCTTGAAACCTCCGGCGCATACCTGAACACCATCGAAATGCTGCTCGACTGGCTTGCCGCCGGCATCGATCCCGATAAAAGTCCCGTTTTCCGCCAGTCGCAGGTGAAGGAGCACGCCGAACTGTTCCTGCTATTCGCCATGCTGATCACCTCCGCCCGGCTCGAACGCAATCCGACGCTGAAGGAGCAGGTTCGCGACCTGAACATGGAATCGCTGACCTACGGCCATCTCGGCTATCCGGTGCTGCAGGCGGCCGACATCCTGCTCTACAAGGGCAATGTCGTGCCGGTAGGCGAAGACCAGATTCCGCACGTGGAAATAACCCGCGAAATCGCACGAAAATTCAACTTCCACTACCCGCATCCCGCACTCGGAGAGGTATTCCCCGAACCTGAACCGAAAATCACCAAATTTTCGCGACTGGTGGGGCTCGACGGCAAGGCGAAGATGTCGAAGTCGCTCGGCAACACGATATTCCTTTCAGACCCGCCCGAAGAGGTATTCAAAAAGGTCCGCAACGCGGTGACCGATACCCTGAAAGTCCGGAGAAACGATCCGGGACGCCCTGAAGTGTGCACCGTGTTCAGCTATCACAAACGCTTTATCCCAACGCCGGAGCTTGCGGAAATCGAAGCTGGCTGCCGTTCCGGCTCTCTGGGCTGTGTCGACTGCAAGAAACTCTGCGCGGCCGCCATATCGGCGGAGCTGGAGCCGCTGCTTGAAAAACGCCGCTACTATGAGGCCCACATAGACCTGGTAAAGGATATCCTGCTCGAAGGGGAGAAAAAAGCCAGGGCCCGGGCATCGCAAACCATGCAGGAAGTCCGGACCGCCATGGAGCTCGGCTGAAACGAGACCCGCTTCCGGCATCAGTAACACAACCCGATCGAGAGACCCGATGACACTACCAGCAAGGAGACAGGCATTTATTTTCGACATGGACGGCGTTCTTACCGACAACATGCGCTTTCATGCCGAGTCATGGGTCGAACTTTTCCGGGACTACGGCCTCGAAGGCCTCGATCCCGAGCGCTATCTCGTAGAAACTGCGGGCATGAAGGGGCCGGATGTGCTCCGCTATTTTCTCGACCCCGACATAAGCGATCCCGATGCCGAGCGGCTGACGGAGCTGAAGGATTTTCTCTACCGGGTAAACTCGCGGGGGCGCATCACCGCCATGCCGGGACTGCACCCTTTTCTTGAAAAAGCGAGGCAGGCGGGAATTCTGCTCGGCGTAGGAACCGGCTCTGGCGCCAAAAACACCGCCTACGTGCTCGACCTTATCGGCGTCTCTCACTTTTTTCAGGCCGTGGTGGGCTCCCATCAGGTCAAAGAGGGAAAGCCCGCTCCCGATATCTTTCTCAGGGCTGCCGAACTGCTCGGGGCTGATCCGGCAGACTGCATCGTCTTCGAGGACGCCATTCCGGGCATAGAGGCTGCGGCAAGGGCTGGCATGAACTGCGTGGCCGTTACCACAACGAACAGCGGAGAGGCTTTCGCTCCCTACAGCAACATTCTCGACGTCATCGACGATTTCCTGCAGGTGAATCCTGTCAGCCTGTTTGACCGGCTTCACGAATCCCGTACTGCAACCCTATAACCTATTGAGATGCAAGAGTTCCTTCTTCCTGCCATCAGGAGCGCCCTGCTGGCGGCAGCGATAACGACGGAAAAACCCGTTCTGCTCGAAAAACCAGCCGATAAAAAAAATGGCGACTATTCCACCAATATTGCGCTCCTGCTCTCGAAAGAGTGCCGCAGAAATCCGAAAGAGCTGGCTGCGGAGCTGATCGAACGCATGAGCTTTCCCGAGGGAACCGTGGACAGGATAACCGTGGCCGGGCCGGGCTTCATCAACTTTTATCTGGCCCCCTCCTTCATCATGCAGTCGGTGGAGCATGTCCTCGTCGAAGGAAAGGGGTACGGCTCCTCATGCTCCGGAAAGGGGCAGAAGGCAATTGTGGAATATGTCAGCGCCAACCCGACCGGGCCGCTCACCATCGGCAGGGGCCGGGGGGGCGTACTGGGCGACTGCATCGCAAACCTGCTTGAAACACAGGGGTATGCCGTCACCAGGGAGTACTATTTCAACGATGCCGGCCGTCAGATGCAGATTCTCGGCGAGTCGGTCCGGTACCGCTACCTCGAACGGTGCGGGCAGGGCTCGACTTTCCCCGATACCCACTATCAGGGCGACTATATCCGGGATATTGCCGAGACCCTCTTCGCCGAACACGGCAGCACCCTCCAGGACCGCACCGATCTGGGGATTTTCAAGGACAGCGCGGAATCGATCATTTTCAGCTCCATCAGAAAAACCCTCGAGCGGATCGATATCCGCCACGACTCGTTTTTCAATGAACACACCCTCTACACCCCTAAGGAAAACGGGAAATCCGCCAATGATGAGGTGCTTGAGCTGCTCCAGTCGAAAGGGTTCATCGACCGCTACGACGGAGCGACCTGGTTTCTGACGACAAAGCTCGGACAGGAAAAAGACAAGGTTCTGGTGAAATCCTCCGGAGAACCCAGCTACCGCCTGCCCGACATCGCCTACCATCTCGACAAGTACCGCAGGTCATTCGATCTTATCGTCAACGTCTTCGGGGCCGACCATATCGACGAGTACCCCGACGTTGTGGAGGCATTGCGTATCCTCGGTCACGATACCTCGAAAATGAGGGTCGCCATCAACCAGTTCGTCACCACCACGGTGAACGGCGAAACCGTCAAAATGTCCACCCGCAAAGGCAACGCCGACCTGCTCGACGAGCTGATCGACGATGTGGGCGCCGACGCGACACGCCTGTTCTTCATCATGCGCGGCAAGGACTCCCACCTGAACTTCGACATCGAACTGGCAAAAAAACAGTCGAAGGACAACCCGGTCTTCTACCTGCAGTATGCCCATGCGCGCATCTGCAGCCTCCTGAGGATGGCCGCCGAAGAGACCGGATTCAAGCCGGACGGAACCGGGAGGCATCTGATGCAGAAACTCACGACGGAACCGGAAGTCCAGCTGGGATTCGCGCTGCTCGATTACCCCGAAGTGATCCGCTCCGCCGTTCGGATTCTGGAACCGCAGAAAATGGTGGAATACCTGCACTCCATTGCGGAACTCTACCACAAATTCTACCAGGAGTGCCCGATCCTGAAAGCGGAACCTGAAACGTGCATGGCAAGGCTCTTCCTCTCGCTTGCGACGCGTCAGGTGCTGCAGAACGGGTTCAGGATTCTGGGCATATCGGCCCCGGAATCCATGTAACGACGCCCCGTTGCCGCGGGAGTCTGACTACGCGGTGCGGTAGAGGCCATGCTCTGCGATGTAATGCCTGATCGATGAGGGGAGAAGGGCTGTAACCGGAAGCCCTGAGGCAACAGCCTGGCGGACTGCGGTTGACGAATGCGGACAGTCGAAATCGATGAAGCGGATCGAATCCGGAGGAAAAACCTCCGGCGCCATGATATCCGTGCATGAACTCCTTCCGAATACCGCTATCCGGCAGAGCGAAAAAAGACTCTGCCATGATTTCCATGAGGTGATTTCGCGAAAACTGTCTTCGCCGATCAGCAGGGTCAGCGAATCGGGAGAATAGACCGAATGGATATAGCGGACAAGATCGACCGTATACGAGGGCTGCCTTTTCTCCAGTTCCCAACCGCTCACCTCTGCAGAAACGCCTACACGGCCAAGCTCATCGGCAAGCAGCTGCGCCATTCGCTTCCGGTCCGCGTCCGGAGCAAGGTATCCGCCCTTGAACGGATTGTTGGAAACTGAAATAACCAGCCGATCCACCCTGAGCAGCTCTGCGGCAAAAAGGCAGAGCGCCAGATGCCCGTTATGCGGAGGATCGAACGATCCTCCGTATAGAGCCAGATGCACCCTGAAAGGCTCAGCTGTTGCTGAAATTCTTCATGATCTCGTCGCGGGTATCCTGCATCTGGGAGGCTTTATCCGGGTAGAGCTGCAGATAGCGGTCGAGAGCCTGACCGGCATCAAACCATTTCTTTCGTTTGATCAGCACATCGATTCTGGACTGCCACGCCTGCTCGAGAAAGATCGTATCGGGGTAGCGCCTGATCACCTCATCGAAGTAGATACCTGCGGCCTTGTACTTCTTCAGCTGGATATACTGCCGTCCGATATAGTAGACGTTTTTGGCAAGCTTTTCGCGGAGGGCGGCGATGGCCTTCTCGGCATAGGCCTGCGACTGGCCGCTTTCAAGCTCGGCCTGCGACGCCAGGTACCGTTCCCGGTACGCATCGTTGGAGGGGTTGACTTTCACCATCTCCCGATACATATCGACATCAGCGGCTGCCTGTGCGGAATCCCTTCCCGGATACATATCCAGATAAACGGCGAACTGCTGAATGGCTTTCAGGGTATGCTCATGATCGAGTTCGAAATGAGTGGAGAGCTTTTCATGCGACTGCGCCAGCTGAAACTGTGCCTGACGGGCATATGCCGAAGAGGGCACCTGCTGCAGGAGGCGGGTGAACATATCGACGGCAAGCAGATACTGCTTGGATTTATAGTAGGACTGCCCGAGCAGGAAGAGAACGTCGTCTTCGAGTGCCGTTGCGCGGGAGGTGAACATTACCGGTTCGAGCGTCAGAGCGACATCTTCATAATCTTCCTTGCCGTAGTAGCCGAGGGCCTTTTCATAACTGCCTTCGACAGCAGCGGACGAATCGAGCGACACCTTCGAAGATGAGCAGGCTGAGAACAGAAGCGCGGAAACCGGAACTATCATCAGGGCTGAACGCAGGGTCAATCTGGGACGAAACATAGTAACTCCGTTAGGCCATTGGGTTTGAATTAAACAGCATAATACAAAATAAACAGAAAACAGGATGGGCCTGTACAGGAATGAACCTGAATATGAATTTACAACCTGCCTGCGTGATTATCAATCCGAAGCATCATTTTTCAGTAATTCGCTGAATGCCGAGCCCTGCAGATGGCTGAGCACACAGAATAATCCCGATAATGGCGGCTGGCAGAAATCCTGAATCGCCCGTGAAACACGAAGAGAGGGAGAACTGCCGATGAAGGCGGGATTGCGGAGGACAGGACGGATATCGACAGGCGCCTCAACCATGAGGCGCCTGAAGAAAAAAGGACTACCGCTGTCAGAAGGTAAAGAGCCTGATGCCTTCGGCTCGAAGTTTCTGGGCGATAACAGGAGGCTTGGCAACAGTCACTCCCTTGATGAGATCCGCCTCCGTTTTCCCCCTGTTCGGCAGATAGAGCGGACAGACCTCGACCGGCACCCCTTTGGCCATAAGATCCCCCATAAGCATTTGAGGGGATTTGTTCAGGGGCTTCATCATAACCTCACGGCTTTTCTGCAGCGCCAGATCGCCGGCGGGACCGCACAGAAGAATCTGCACGCTTTTGCCCTGCAATACCGTTTCCTTTGCAAGCACCAGCGCCATCATCTGGGTCATGGGATCGGCATCCGCAATCACAACGAACAGGCCTTTCGTATTATCGGGGACAGCCTCTGTTTTGGGAGCTTTTGTCGGAACCGGCTCCATGGCTCCGACAGAGAGGGGGAAGAGCAATGCGGCAAGCAGGGCCATCGCGGCAATGTTTTTTTTCATGTGTTTCATAGCTTCATCTCCTGAGCGTTTTTTTCGTGAGGGTATAAGTAAAAGATTCGCCGCCTCCAGAAGGATGCGGTATAGCACTGCAGCATACATGCCGTCGAATATAGCTCCGAATTTCCGGGCGGGCAACGCTTAACAATTATTACGTGAATTTTTCTCGAACGGGAGGAGAGACCATCAACGGAGTCGAGCAGGCAACGGGGTATTTTCTGAAACGGGAGCGCGGCTATGGAGAAAGCGCCATGCGGGAACCGGCCCCACACAAAAAAGTCGCTGGGCGAGGTTGCCGTTTGTGCTTCCGCTGTGGAGCTTAGGGGAGTCGAACCCCTGACCTTCTCATTGCGAACGAGACGCTCTACCAACTGAGCTAAAGCCCCTTTCCGGCAGCATGAGATGAAACTCACCGCTGCTGAAGGGAATATCAAAAAAAAATACGGACAAAAAAATAGCCTGCAGTGCATACAGGCTATTTTCCATTTATTGGTGCAGTCACACTTTCCGGAGGACTTACAGTTTGCCCGCCAGAAGTGATTGCTTCATCATCAGAAGCTGATGGCTTACACTGCCGTCTACAATAGTGTCTCCGATTTTTACCGTAACGCCTCCGAGCAGGTTTTCCTGAAGCGACATTTTCGCCCGGACTTTTTTGCCGGTATAGGACGCCAGCTTGTTGACCAGATCTTTTGCCTGCTCATCGCTCAGCTTGACGGCGCTTTTGACGTCTACGTTGATGACCCCGTTGCGCTCGTCAAGCATCTTGTGAAACTCGTTGACGATCTCGGGAATCTGACCGGCTCTTTTCTTGTGAGCAAGCAGCTTGAGAAAAATCATCACTTTGTCGCCGACGCTTTCGCTGAAAACCGCCTCGAGAATATGGGTTTTCTTGTCGCCGTTGATCAGTGGGCTTCGGAGGGCATGAGCCAGATCACGGGAGTGATCGAGTGTTTCCTTTATGGTGTTGAGCGCCTCGGCTGCCTCATCAAGAAACTGACCCTCTTCTGCTGCGGAAAGGAGCGCTGATGCATACCGCCTGCTTGCAATTACACTTGACATTTCGTGCGGAATTTTCAGTTACGTTTTGAGGAAAGATCCTGAATCATGCTGTCAACAATTTTTTTCTGCGTATCGGCATCGAGGCTGGATTTGATGATTTTCTCCGCGCCCATGACCGCAAGATCGGCGACCTCGTTTCTCAGGACATCGAGAGCACGATGCTTCTCCTGCTCGATCTCCTCTTTGGCTGCCGCAATCATCTTTTTGGCTTCCTCCTGAGCTTTCTCAGTCATTTCGGAACGAAGCTTTTCTCCGTATTCCTTGCCTTCACGAATGATCCGCTCGGATTCCGCATCGGCTTTGGCCAGCGTCTCCCGATTTTTGCGAAGTATCGATTCAGCTTCATCCTTTGCGCTGTGCGCCCGGTCGATAGCAGACTGAATTCCTTTTTCCCTCTCTTCCAGGGCAGTGATAATGGGTCCCCATGCAAGCTTTTTCAGAATAAGCAGGACGATGACGAAGGTTACCGCAGTCCAGAAAATAAGTCCCGGGTTAGGGCTTAAAAGACCGCCGCTGAGAAGTATGATTCCCGACGTAAGCATGAACACTGTTCCTTTAACGGGTTGAATTAAATATCCGATTGCGGCCAGCCCGTTAAGAAGCAGCCGCAATCGGGATATGTTCTGATTAAAGCCTAAGACATTAAGTCCTGATTACTTGAGAGCAAGCAGAACACAGATAACCTCACCGAACAGAGCAACACCTTCGATAAGCGCTGCTGCGATAATCATTGTTGTACGGATATCTGAAGTTGCTTCAGGCTGACGGGCAGTACCCTCGGCAGCTGAAGCGGCAATGTTACCGATACCAAGACCGGCACCGATGACAGCAAGACCTGCGCCGAGACCGGCACCTAAGAATCCCAAACCTTCCATCTTGTAATTACCTCCGTTTATTTGTTGTATGTTTTGCAAGTAAATTATGAGCAGTGTAAAAACTTTATTACGAGCCGGAGCATACCCTGCGAACAGTACGCCCGACGACGTTACCGGTCAGTGATGCGCAACTTCGGCCTCGTGCTCGTCATGCCCCTCGTGAGCCGTGGCAAGACCGATGAACAGTGCTGAAAGCATGGTAAAAATGAACGCCTGAAGAAATGCGACAAAGATTTCCAGCAGGTAAATGAATATAGAAAACGGAACCGATACGGCAACAGCCACAATATAGCTTTTCAGGATGAAGCTGATGAAAATGAGGCTGAGGATGACGATATGGCCTGCTGTCATGTTTGCGAACAGTCGGACGGTAAGCGCAAACGGCTTGGTGAAGAGCCCGATGATTTCGATGGGTATCATGATAATCCAGAGCGACCAGTGGGTCCCTGCGGTAAGATGGGCTGCGTAGCCCTTTATGCCGTGGGCCTTGAGTGAGGCCACCTGGGTAATGAAGAAGGTGAATACCGCGAGCGTGAGCGTTACGTTGACATTGCCTGTCGCCGTAGCGCCGTAAGGCACCAGACCGAGAACGTTACAGAGCAGGATGAAGAAAAATACGGTAAGCAGATACGGCAGATGTTTTTCGTAGCCGGGGCCGATGTTCGACTTCGCAACATCGAGACGGATGAAATCAACCAGCGCTTCCATCGCATTGGCCAGCCCTTTCGGTGCATCCTTAGGGGTCATCTTTGCATACCGGCTTCCGACGGCACCGAAGACGATCAGAACTATGGCGGCCGCCAGCCACATCATGACGACATGCTTGGTGATCGAGATATCAAAACCTCCGACAACGATTTTCGGCAGCTCAACCTCTCCGAAAGGCTCGAAAGCAAAAACGTTGCTGTCGAGGATATGATGCATGATCACATCTCCGGGCTTTTCACTGTGTCCGGACTCGGCGCCTGGAGCGGCGGCGGCTTCGGCATGCGCACCGGAAGCTTCAGCGGTCACTGTCGCACTGTCGTGCGCAACGGCACCGGCATCTTCGGGCGTGGCTGAAGCGGGTGCACCTGCGCTCAGGATGAGCGGCACGGCAAGTGCAAGAACTTTAAGAAACGCTTTGGTCTGTTTAACGATTACCGGTTTCATGCAACGTTCTTTTTCTGTTTGTTTTTCTTTTGATAGCCGAGAATTTCAACAATGACATAGATGCAGTAAAAAGCAAAAAACGAAAGCACAAAATCATAGACCGCAACAAAATCCCTCGCTATGATCAGTGCAACCAGAGCCATGAGCAGGAGAAGCCGAAGTGCCAGTCCACCGAAAACGACCTTGGTGAATACTATCGATTCCCTGTCAAACGCATACTCGAAAAGCATATAACCGGCAAGGGCATTGACAACGACCATGATCCAGGCAAGAAAGACCGCATGCAGATCAATGCTCCCCGGAGCGATGCCCCAGTAGATAACCGCCCATAAAATGACGGACAAGATACATAACTTTATAAGAAAATCAAATAATGGTTTCATCCTCTTCTATCGCTTCATTGGTTTTAAAAAATTACCCTCTACTCCTTTTTTTTCCGGTTCGCTATCCGAAGCGTTTTCATGAGAACGAGCACCATGCCGACCATCCCCATAAGGACCCCGGCAAGCAGCAGCAGGGGAGAGGTTCCCAGCTTTTCATCGGCCCAGTATCCGGCAAGCACAAAAATGACGAAACTTGCGGCAATCTGAACCCCCAGACCCATATATTCGGAGAGCGCCCTGAGCGATCGTCCCAGGGAGTCCTGGATGCGCTCATCCTCCGGCAGTTGTTTCATAGCCACCTCTTTCCGTTATGTTCTCACATGCAAAAACGCACTGAAGCGGTTCAGGAAAAAACGCTTCCCGTAAGCCCTCCTTCAGGAAAAGCTGTATTTTGCCTTTAGCCGGAAGCCGACGGACACCACGAACATAATAACGCTTTATCGACATTCCTGAAAAATAACCGGATATGCAACCCGAATACATCGTTCCCGGAATATTCAGCGGCATCGACGACCTCGTCGCCCTGCAGACGACAAGAAGGGGGGGCCTCAGCCCTGCCCCTTTCGAAAGCCTCAATCTCGGCAGAAACACCGGAGACAGCACGGAGAATGTACGGGCAAACACCGATGTGCTCTGCAGGGCAGTGCAGATTGCGCCCGAACGGATCGTCTGTTCCGATCAGGTCCACGGCACCAGCGTGCTTCACGCCAGGCAACCCGGCTTCTACCCCGGTTACGACGCACTCGTCACCGCAAACAGCAATATCTTCCTCTGCATTTTCACCGCCGACTGCTACCCGGTACTGCTCTTCGATCCGGAAAACCTGGCGGTGGCGGCTGTCCATGCCGGCTGGAAAGGCACTGCGGGAGGAATTGTCGCGAAAACCATCGACCTCATGCAGCTGCAGTTCCATTCAAATCCAGGAGATCTCCTTGCCTGGATAGGCACCGGAATTTCACAGCCCGCCTACGAGGTAGATATGTCCGTAGCCGAACAATTCCCTTCCGCTCACCGGATGCCGTCAGACCCGGAGAAAAAAAAGGCGCTTCTCGATCTCTGCGGAGCCAACAGAACCCAGCTGCTCGATGCAGGAGTGCCTGCCCGGCAGATAGAATCATCGCCCTTCTGCGCCGCAGGCGACAGTGATCTGTTTTATTCTTACCGCCGCGATGCCGGCCGGACAGGGCGCATGGGCAGCATTATCGGCCTCAGGCCCCGCTGACGGATATCGGATCGAGAGCGATCAGCACCGTTCCGATTTTTTTCTCGAGTTCGCGCACGAGGGAAAGCTCCTGTTCGGAGAGGTTTCCGGCAATAACGTCGTAACGGGAAAAAGAGAGCAGCGTTTTGCCCAGCTCAGCTTCAAGCTTGCGTACTTCCGCGATCTGGGCATCCGTGAGTTTTGAAAGACTTGAAAGCATCCGAAGCCTCCTTTGTTTACGGTAACAGCAGGGCCTTGCCTGAAACACATCACCTTTCAATTATAACATAATGAGATGATTCCTTTCAGTTGTTTCGTAAGCCTATTTGGGGTAAATTAAAGTTTAAGGTAAAATAATACCTGCCTTTCCGTGCCTATCAATTTCTTAAACTCTTTAGCCTCACCTGTACCATGAACGACAATGAGTTACTGAAGCAAAACCACAGGGCAAACGAACTTATTTTCAAAGGTCTTGTGGAATTCGGCTGTTTCAAGGCAGCTCTTGAACTCGACCTCTTTACGCAACTAGGCGATGAGGCAAAAGATACCGGGACTCTTGCCGCTGCTACAGGCGCCGTTCCTCCGAGGCTGGGCATGCTGCTCGAAGCTCTCCGCCAGATGGGCGTGACAAACGAGGAAAACGGCAAATGGAGCCTCACGGAGTTCGCCCGGGCCATGTTTGTTCCCGATGCGGCTCTGCCGAACATGTATATGATTCCTGTGGCAAAAGCGATGGCCCACCTCTCGGACAACTTCTATCTGAAACTGGCCGATGCGATCAAGGGTCAGCTCAACTTCAAGGGCGAAGTGCCCTACCCGCCGGTAACCCGCGAAGACAACTGGTATTTCGAAGAGATCCACCGCAGCAACGCCCACTTCGCCATCAAGCTGCTGCTTGAAGAGGCCGATCTGTCGGGAGCAAAAACCCTGGTCGATGTAGGCGGCGGTATCGGAGACATTTCCGCTGCACTGCTGAAAAAATTCACCCAGCTGCAGTCGACGATTCTCAACCTGCCGGGCGCCATTGATCTGGTCAATGAAAATGCTGCCGAAAAAGGTGTAGAAGGCCGCCTCAGAGGCTCCGCCGTCGATATCTACAAGGATGCCTATCCGGAGGCCGATGCGGTCATGTTCTGCAGGATCCTCTATTCGGCCAACGAGCAGCTGACCGACATGATGTGCAGAAAAGCCTATGCGGCACTTCCTGCCGGCGGCAAACTGCTTATTCTCGACATGATTATCGACGACCAGGAAAACCCGAACTTCGATTATCTGAGCCACTACATCCTCGGTGCGGGCATGCCGTTCTCCGTTCTCGGCTTCAAACCTCAGGACGCCTACAGGGAGATCCTTGAAAACATCGGCTTCAGCGGCGTAAAAATCGTCAGAAGGTACGACCACCTGTTCTGCGAAGCGGTAAAGCCTGCCTGAAGAACCACCGGCCGGAGGCAATAGTGAAAAAGGCGTCGCCCTCTCCCGAGTGCGACGCCTTTTCTGTTTTCCGGTTCCGGAAGGCCCCCTTCAACGGCGGCAGGAATCTTTCAGCAGAGGCTTTTCGGACCGTAAAGATCCCGCGCACTGCGGCATATATCCTCGCGGAAATCCGGATGCGCGATACTTGCCAGCGCTTCCGCCCTCTGGCGAAGATTCTTCCCGTGGAGGTTGACAATGCCGAACTCGGTCACCACATAGTGTACGTGCGCCCTCGTGGTGACGACTCCGGCCCCCGGCTTGAGATGCGCGACAATCCGGGAACTGCCGTTTCTGGTGGTCGAAGGAATTGCGATAATCGGCTTTCCCCCTTCCGAAAGAGCCGCGCCCCTGATAAAATCCATCTGTCCGCCAACCCCTGAAAAGTACTTGTGCCCGATAGAGTCGGCGCAGACCTGCCCGCTCATATCGATTTCGATGGCGCTGTTGATAGCCGTCACCTTGGGGTTCTTGCGGATTTCCCTGGTATCGTTGACAAAGTCGGAAGGCAGCATCTCCACAAGAGGATTGTCATCGACAAAATCGAACAGACGGCGTGTACCCACAAGAAAGCTGGCTACGACAATCTCCTTGTGCGTTCGCTTTTCCTTTCCGGTAATGACCCCTTTTTCTATGAGATCGACAACGCCGTCCGAGAACATTTCGGTATGAATTCCAAGATCGCGGTGAGAACCCAGAGCGGCAAGCGTCGCATCAGGAATAGCGCCTATACCCATCTGAAGGGTTGCCCCGTCCTCCACAATGGAGGCCACATTGCGCCCGATGCACTGCTCGACGACCGTCAGCTCGTGCCTCGGCGTTTCGGGAAGCGGGTCGTCGACAGCGACCATGGCGTGGATCTTGCTGACATGCAGCATCCCCTCTCCATGCGTCCGCGGCATGGCGGGATTGACCTGGGCTATGACCTGACGGGCAGTATGAACCGCGGCAAGCGAAGCGTCGACGGAAACGCCGAGCGAACAGTAACCGTGCCGGTCGGGAGGAGAGACATGAACCAGGGCAACATCGAGGGGAAGAATCCGGTTATGAAACATCGAAGGGACGTCACTGAGGAAAATCGGCATGGCATCGCCGAGCCCCTCCTGCACGGCATGACGCACATTTTTTCCCACGAAAAAGGCATTGAGCCTGAAACTTTCCTGATACTCCTCTCTTGCGTAAATGGCATCGCCCTCGGTGTGAAGGCTCACGATCTCGACGGCCCTCAACTCATCTGCCCGCGCCACCATGGCCTCTATAAGCCGCTGCGGGGTTGCAGCAGCCGTATGAAGAAAAACCCTGTCTCCTGAACGTATAATTGCAACCGCATCTTCCGCTGAAAGCATCCGACAACCCATCTTGCTCCTTTTTTTAATAATGTAATACGGGCCTGATGAACCTCAGGACCCGTTGTTTTTGCGGCGCAGATAGGCTGGCAGATCGGAAAGCCCTTTCTGAATCTGATCCTCCGCTTCATCCGTCACGCCCTGGGCATGGTTGCCGCTCTCCGCATCAGGCGCCTGGCGGTTTTTAATGCCGATCTCAAGAGGATCATGTATGGAAATCTGGCGTCGGATGTAGGTGGGAATTCTCATATCCTCCTCCTGCCGGTCAGGAAGCCCTGTGACAACTGAACGAAGCGCCGGGGAAAGCGGCCCCTGGCGAGGGTCCCTGATTCTCGATACCGGGGGCTGGCCCTTTCCGGGGTCCCCGGCTCCGATGGCATCCTTGCGTTTGAACCCGGTGACAATGACCGTCACCCGTATCTCACCCGAAATCTGGGGCTCATCGACATAACCGTTGATGATTTTCGCTTCACTGCCGACCTGCTCCTCGATGTAGTTCATGGCGTCGGTCATATCCCGCATGGTGACTTCCCCGGTAATATTGACCAGCACCCCTTTGGCGCCCCTTACCGAAACCCCGTCGAGCAGCGGGCTGTTGAGCGCATCGGAAGCGGCCTTCAGGGCCCTCCGCTCGCCGGCGGCAGCCGCAGAACCCATGACGGCGTCTCCGGCCCCCGACATGATGCTCTTGACATCGGCAAAATCCACATTGACGTGACCGTGACGGGTAATGATATCGGCAATCCCCTTCGCCGCCCGGTAGAGCACGTCGTTGGCCATATTGAAGGCTTCCGTCGCGCTTACCCCCTCTTCGGCAATACTGAGAATGGTTTCGTTTTCGACGACAATAAGGGTATCGATGAATTTGCGAAGCTCGTTGATGCCGCCATCGGCGATGCGCGCCTTGACCTGCCCCTCGAAATTGAACGGTCTGGTCACGACGCCAATGGTGAGAATGCCCATGTTCCTTGCGATGGATGCGATAACCGGAGCGGCTCCCGTTCCCGTGCCTTTTCCCATGCCGGCGGCAATGAAGACCAGATCGGCGCCCTTCAGCTGGGCGGCAATGATGTCCCGGTCGTCTTCGGCGGCCTGGCGCCCTTTCGAAGGATCGGCGCCCGCCCCGAGCCCGTTGGTGGCTTTCTTGCCGATCTGCACCCGTATCGGCGCCTGTGAATTCAGGAGCGCCTGCCTGTCGGTATTGAAAACGATATATTCAGCCCCGCTGATCTTGCGGTCGATCATGTTGTTCACGGCATTGCCGCCGCAACCGCCAACACCGACAATCCTGATGGTAACCCCTTTCCCCTGATCGCTGTCGAAGAGTCCCGGATCCAGTTCAAATGCCATTGTTTTCTTCCCAAAAGTTTAATCCGGCGCCAGAATGGGCGCCATTACAATTGTTCCCAGAATTTTTTCAACCGGTCGACGATCTTGTTTCCTTCAGGAGTGACGGGAGCCTTGCCTTTTTCAGCAGGCTTTTCCTTTTCGCGCGGCAACTCGCCCTCAAGCGATACCGCGGGCTCCATGACGATAGGGGTGATCTGCCGCTCCTCGAACATGCTGTTCTGCAGTGAGTGCGCCACAAGTCCCATGACGGTGGCATACATGGGATTGTTTACCGACCCCTTGATGCCGCCGGAAACCCCTTCGGGGTAACCGATCCGGACGTCGAGCCCGAGGACGTCCCGGGCAAGATCCTCGGTGCCGGGCAGCAGCGCCCCCCCTCCGGTTATGATGGCTCCCGCATTCAGATACTCGTAATAGCCCGAGCGCTTGATCGAATCCCGGACCAGTTCGAAGATCTCCATCATGCGGGCCTCAATAATCATGGTCAGGGAGCTTTTCGGAAACGACTTCTGCGGACGGCCTTCAATGCCGGGAATCAGAATGGTCTCATCGTCTCCAAGCATTTTGCTGCAGGCATATCCATGCCTTATCTTCAGCTCCTCGGCAACTTCATGCAGCGCCTTTACTCCGTGCGCGACATCCTGTGTGACATCGTTGGCGGCAACCTTGATGACCTCCGAATAGCGTATGGCCCCGTCGATGTAGATCGCCACCTCCGTGGTTCCCCCTCCGATATCGACAACGACCACACCGCTCTTCTTCTCGCTCTCCTTCATGACGGCTATGCCGGAGGCGACCGGTTCGAAGGTAAGGGCGCTTGCCTCAAGACCGGCTTTTTCGATGCACTGCTTGATATTCCTGATTTTGGTGCGGAGGCCGACTACGATATAGGCGCTGCCGGTCATGGTTGTTCCCGCCATTCCTATCGGATCGAGCACGCCGTCCTGGTCGTCGACAATGAACTCCTGGGGAATGACGTGGATGATCTCCTGGTCGATATCCAGATACTTGATGTTTGTCTTGGCCTTGTCGAGAAAACGCCGGACATCGGACTCGTTTACAATGCCCGTCTGATTAACGCTGATTTCGGACTTGCTGTGAATGCAGTTGACATGAGCGCCCGAAATACCTACGTTGACCCCTTTTATACGGATCGACGACTCCCGTTCGGCATCGGCCACGGCCGTCTTGATGGCATCGACCGTCTTGTTGATATTGACGACCGTGGCCCTCTGCAGCCCGTCGGAGTTTGAACGGCCTTTACCGAGAACGTTGAGTTTTCCGATCTCGTCCTTTTCGGCGACTACAACACAAACCTTGGTTGTACCGATATCGAGCCCTACTGCTATATTCCTTGTGAGCATTGTCAATTAAACTTGCATGATTATCACAGGGGAGCTTCCTGCTGAACTTCAGGAGATACAGAATCCCTGGTAAATATTCTGTCCCTGAACCTCAGATCAACAGTATCAAAATTATCCAGCCCTTTTTTCGAGACAACCTTTTGCCAGAATATCTCGAATTTTTTCAACTTTTCCTTAAAGTTCCCGTCACTGCCGACGATAAACCTTGCCGGCGAGGCAGCCGCGCGGCAAAAGGTCATCGGGCGGTTTTCGAGATGAATTTGACGTATGAGCAATCCGGCATAATCCGACTCGCTCAGGGCCTCGGTCAAATCCATGAGCAGCGTGCTGTCACCGGGAGTCAGTTTCCTCAGTCCGGCGCCGGCATCCCTGGTCCGGGATATGCCGAAAACCGTGATCATGCCGGGAATCCGGGCGACTGCGGCAGGCGTTGCAGGAAGAAGAACTCCTTCGCGGTCTATGACCATCCTCGCATTTCGGAATACCGTCCTGGCAAGCGGCACCCTTTCGACAACCCTGACCCTGATGATGCCGTTCAGTTCGCGACTGACCGAAACATCCCGTACATAGGCAATGCGCAGCAGCCTGCTGCGGATCGCTTCGGCATCGACCTTCTGGAGATTTCTGCCGACAAAACCGTTGAGTACCAGTGAGACCTCCCTGGCGGGGACGATCCGCGCACCTTCGATAACAACCTCGCGAACCACGATCTCCTTTTTCCAGCGCGACGCGTAGTAAGCCAGACCGGCCAGACCGGCAAAAACCGCAAGAAGGACAACCAGAACGGCTTTCCAGTTTCCGCCCGCCTCACCGGGGTTCCGCCCTGCGACACCCTTTGTATCGGGTCCGCTGCTGCCGGAAGAATCCGGGGTATGTTCCAACTCAGACATCGGCATAGTTGTTGTTTCTGTAACCCGCCCCCTGCAGGAGGTTCCGGGCCTCCGGCCGCAAGGTTCGCGGTATCGTTCCTGGCATCGCCTCCATCAGCCGCGAAGCTCCCCTGCAAGAGCGGTCGCCATGTGCGTAATATCACCGGCTCCCATGAAAAGCAGCATGCCGCCATCTCGGCATATCTCCCGGAGGGCATCGAAGAGCTCGCTTCGGGAGGGGATGAACTCCGCATGCTTTCCGCCGGCTTTGCGCACCGCTTCGGCAACAAGCTCGCCGGTGATACCGGGAAAATCTTCCATCTTTTCACGCGAAGGATAGATATCGGCGATATAAATGGTATCCGCATGGGAGAGCGCCCAGCCGTACTCCCCGGAAAACTCCTGCGTTCTTGAAAACAGATGCGGCTGAAAAACCGCGATGATCCGTGAATCCGGCCAGCCGCTCCTTGCCGCCCTGACCGCAGCTTTCACTTCCGAAGGATGATGGGCATAATCATCAACAATCATCAGGCCCTTTCCGTTGTCGTACTTCATCTGGAACCGCCGTCTCATGCCGCTGTACCTGCCCAGGCCGGTAATGAGCTTTTCCGGCTGGATACCCAGTTCCAAGCCTGTCGAGAATGCCGCAAGCGCATTGAGCACGTTGTGCCTGCCGGGCACCTGCAGTTCGACGCCCTCGTAACGGCTGCCGAAAGCATTGACGGCAAAGACGGTGCGGTTCCTGTCCATGACGATATCCGTCGCCATGACGTCGGCCGGCTCCTCGATGCCGAAGGTGATATAGCGGCGGTTGAGACGGGGAATGATCCTTCTTATTTCCGGCCAGTCCGCACAGCAGATCACCCTCCCGTAAAACGGGACCTTGTCGGCAAAGGCCACAAAGGCGTTTTTCAGTTCATCGAGTGATCCGTAGGTGTCCATGTGCTCCGACTCCAGGCTGTTGACGACGGCAATGGTCGGCGTAAGCTTCAGAAATGCCCGGTCGTACTCGTCGGCCTCGATAACCATGAACTTGCCGTCCCCGACAACCGTACTGCCTTTCAGATAGTCGGAAACACCGCCGATCATGACGGTGGGTGACTCTCCCGCCTCGATGAGCATGGTTGCGATCATCGCGGTCGTCGTGGTTTTGCCGTGCGTCCCGGAAATGCATACGCCGTACTTGTACCGCATCAGCTCCCCAAGCATCTCGTCCCGCTTGATAACCGGAATGCCTGCCTTTTCGGCGGCGGCTATTTCCACATTCTCCTCTTTCCTTACGGCTGAAGAGTACACGACGACATCGCAGCTCGAAACGTGCTCCGCACTGTGGCCGCGATAGACAACCGCGCCGTGCTCGGAAAGCTTCTCGGTCACCTCTCCGCTCTGGAGATCCGAGCCGGTAACGCTGAAACCGGACTTGAGCAGCAGCTCCGCTATGGCGCTCATGCCTGCTCCTCCGATACCGACAATATGTACTTTTTTCGTGTTTCCGAGCTCCATGACCATAGGGCTTACTGGTTTGCAAGTTGAATGATACGCCGTGCAAGCTGAATGGCTGCATCGGGGTGGGCAAGACGGCCGCAGGAGAGTGACATTGCGGAGAGACGCTCCGTGTCATGCAGGAGGTCGAGTACGATCTGCCGGGCCTCCGGCGTATCGAGATGACTGTCGTCGATCAGCATGGCCGCTCCGCTGCCGACAAGCGCTTTGGCATTGAAGCGCTGATGGTCGCCCGTCGCATAGGGATAGGGAACAAGCACCGATGGCCTGGCCATATTGGAAAGTTCCGCTATGGTTGATGCCCCGGAACGGCAGACCACGAGATCCGCCGCCGAATAGGCGTCGCCCATATGCTCGATGTAGGGACCTATCCACACTCTCCCGGAAGGCTTCACCTGTGCGCTCACCCGTTCATAATCGAGCGCGCCGGTCTGCCAGACAAGATTCGCCCGGGAGGTAATCCCGTCCAGCCATTTCAGCACCGCATTGTTGATGGAGCGGGCTCCGCGGCTGCCGCCGAAAACCAGCAGGGTCGGCAGCGGCTCCCTCAGGCCGAAACGGCCCCGGGCAGACTCCCTGTCGGAAGCGGGAAACGAGCGCGCCGGATTTCCGGATACGAAAACCCCTTTGCGGCGCCGGATATACTGCCTGGCCTCACTGAACGACAGATGCACCTCTCCTGCAAGCAGGGAGAGCAGCTTGGTGGTTACCCCAGGAAAGGCGTTCTGTTCCTGGATAAGCGTCCTGCAGCCCATAAGCTCTGCGGCAAGCAGCAGGGGCGCGCTCACAAACCCCCCCGTACCGACAACAACGTCGGGCCGCTCCTTTCTGATCAGCGATGAGGCGTTGAGCAAGGCTCCGGCAAAGTCGGCAAGCACCTTTATGTTGCCCCATATCGCCTGCAATGAGCCCCCGCGCTTCAACCCGCTGACCGGCAGGAGATGCAGCCGGTAGCCAAGCCGGGGAATCTCGGTGGCCTCGATGCCGTTTTTCGTGCCGGCGAACGACACGTCGGCTCCCGGCACCAGTTTCAGCAGTTCTCCTGCCATGGCAACCCCGGGGTAGAGATGGCCGCCCGTGCCTCCTCCTGCAAACAGGACTTTCATAGGCCCTCTCCTTCGGAAAGCTCCGGAGCGGACTCATGCTCCAGCTGCTGCTTCCTGTACCTCGATATGCTGATCAATATTCCCACTCCGAGCGAGTTGAAAATCAGGGCCGTACCGCCATAGCTGATGAAGGGAAGGGCGACTCCTGTCGTCGGAAGGAGATGGGAGGCGACGGCAATGTTGATGAACGCGAACAGGACAATGGCAATGGTAATGCCGCTGGCCACGAATTTCCCGAAATTATCCGGCGCATGCTTGGCGATGATAAGGCCGCACACAAAAAAAGCCACGAAGAGCAGAAGCACCACCAGAGCGCCGATAAAACCGTACTCCTCGCCGATCACCACGAAAACGAAGTCGTTGTAGGAGAGCGGCAGGTAGAGCTCCCGCTGCTTGCTCGCTCCGATTCCAAGGCCGAACAGGCCGCCGTTGCCCAGCCCGATAAGCGCCTGGAGCACCTGATAGCTCATATGTTTTTCATCGCCGCTGAAAAACGAAACCAGCCTTGCCACCCTGTACGGCGCCAGCAGCGCAAAAACGGCGGCGATCGGCGCCAGCAGGGAAACGGTCGCAAGCAGGTAACGGATTCGCACCCCGCCGATAAACATCATGAAAAAGCCGATAATCGCGATGAGCGACGCCGTGCTGAAGTTCGGTTCGAGGGCAATCAGGGCGACAACGGTCATGAGAATGATGAGCAGCGGCAGATAGGTGTTGTGCAGATCCCTGATATACGTCTGCTTTTCGCTGATGAGCCTCGAAAAATGGAAAATCAGGGCGTATTTGGCCAGATCCGAAACCTGGAACTTCAACGGCCCGTAGCCGATCCAGCGTGCGGCTCCGGAATAGACGCCCACAACCTTCAGTACCAGGAGAAGCGCAAGCAGGGCAATGCTGCCGAAAAGAAAAATTTTGCTGACCTTGTGGAAAATATGGTAGTCGAGCCGGGCGAAAAACGCGATGGTCACCACGCCGATGCACGAAAAGAAGAGCTGCCGCCAGAGAAAGTATTCCGAACTCGAATATTTGTTCTCGGCCCAGCCGGCTCCGCTGCTGTAGACGACCACAATACCGATACAGATCAGGAGGGCAACAACCAGCAGCATCAGCTTTCCTGCAATAATCTCCCCCCGCGGCGCATCGCTGCCTGCCTCCGCAGTACCGGGCAGTGCGGAACTTCCCGTTTGCATAGTCGTCATCATGATCCCAGTAAGCCTGTATAGTGCTTGAAAAGTCTTCCCCGTTCCTCGAAATTCTCGAACATGTCGAAACTCGCACAGCCGGGCGAGAAGAGCACGGTTTCTCCACGCGCAGCCGTTTTCCTTGCAAGATCGACAGCCGCCTCGAGGCTTTCGGCCTGAACTGTCGGGGTTATGCCTGCAAATGCCCGGATTATTTTCTCTCTCGACTCGCCGATGGCGATTACCGCCGCAACCTTCCGGCCTACCACAGGGTCAAGAACCGAGTAATCGTTTCCCTTGTCGCGGCCTCCGGCTATCAGTACGATCCTGCCCGGAACGGCGTTGAGCGCCTGAAGCAGCGCATTGATATTGGTGGCTTTCGAGTCGTTGATCCAGTCCACTCCATCCAGACAACGCACGAATTCCTGCCGGTGCTCGACACCGCGGAACTCAGCTATCGCCGTGCGAAGGGCATCCCGGCTGATGCCGAGCGCGTCGGACGCTGCGACTGCGGCAAGGGTGTTGTAGATATTATGCTGACCGCGGAAACTGCCTTTCAGGAACTCCGCGCCTGCAATGACCTGATCCGCCGTTCCCCGATTCCAGCGGGAAATCACTCCGTCCCCGAAAAAGAAGGCTTCGGATGCCCCGCTCCGGATGACCTCCTCTCCCACGCCGAACGGCACGATCCGGAATGGGAAAGCGCCCCGCCCTGCATGGAAGTGTTCCCTGAGCAGCGGGTCGTCATAATTGTAAACCAGCGTATCGGAGGGTCCCTGTGCGGCATAGATGCGGTATTTCGCGGCGGCATAGGCTCCCATGTCGCCGTCGTAACGGTCCAGATGATCCGGAGTGATATTGGTGATGACGGCAACATCCGGCCTGAAGCTCACGCACCCTTCAAGCTGGTAGCTGCTCAATTCGACAACGGCAAGATCGCCCGACGCCATCCCGGCGGCAAGCGAGGAAAACGGCACCCCGATGTTTCCCGCACTGAAAGCCCTGTAGCCCTTTGCGGCCCCGTCTGCTTCGGCTATGCTGTGCAGAAGCGTGGCGGTTGTGGTCTTGCCGTCCGTTCCTGTAATACCGGCGACTCTGGCGCTGCAGAACCAGCTCGCCGCCTCGATTTCACTGAAAAGAGGTATACCCTCCCGGAGAACCTGCCGGACAACCCCTGCAGTTCGGGGAATTCCCGGGCTTACCACACAGAAATCGGCATCACAGACCCGTCCCGAATGCCCCTCAGCTTCCCATGCGATCCCGCGGGCGGCAAGACGGTCCGCCTCGACGGGCGATATCCGGCCGAGTTCGCTCACAAACACCGTCGCTCCTGCCTCGGCAAGCAGTTCCGCCGCGGCAAGGCCGCTGCGCCTGGCGCCGATTACCGATACTTTTTTGCCTTTTACATCCATGCCGCAATGTGTTTACCTGAGTTTCAAGGTCATCAGACTGGCCAGAAAAAACAGTATGGTGACAATCCAGAACCTGATGACGATTTTCTGTTCGGGCCACCCCTTCAACTGAAAATGATGGTGAAGGGGCGCCATGAGAAAAATCCTCCGGCCCTGACCGAAGCGCATCCTGGTATACTTGAACCAGAGTACCTGAACCGAGACCGAAAGCGTTTCAAGAAAGAATATTCCTGCCAGAACCGGAAGCAGAAGCTCCTGCTTGATGAGCAGCGCAATAACGGCAATGGCGCTCCCGAGGGCCAGTGAACCGGTATCGCCCATGAACACCTCTGCAGGGTTGGAGTTGAACCAGAGAAAACCCACGCAGGCCATCACGATAGCCATACTGACCACGGCAATTTCGCCACCGCCGGGAATAAAGGGGATTTTGAGATAGGAGGCATAGACCGCATTGCCGGCAAGGTAGGCGAAGCCGCCGAGAGCGAAAACCACGATAGCGGAACTTCCGGATGCAAGTCCGTCAAGTCCGTCGGTAAGGTTCACGGCATTGGAGACCGCCGTAATGATGAAGATCACGACAGGAATATAGAAGATTCCGTAATCGATCGTGAGATTTTTGAAGAACGGCACCGTCGTGGTGGAGCGCAGCACCGAAAACGCCGGATCGAACCATGTGTACAGGCCGATGACGAGCCCGAGCGTTATCTGGCCGATGAGTTTGTACTTCGGAGACAGACCGCTCTTTACCTTCAGCACGACTTTCATGTAATCGTCAAGAAAGCCGATGGCGCCCATCCAGAAAACCGCGAGCATGATCAGCCATACATGGGGGTCGTCGAAACGCGCCCACAAAAAAACCGATATCTCGATGGCGATGATGATGAGCAGTCCGCCCATGGTTGGAATATCCTTTTTCTTCCGGTGCTCCGGAGGAGCCTCCTCCTTTACCGGTTCAATAATCCGGCCCTTGAGATGGCGGATGAATCCCGGACCTGCGACCAGACAGATCAGCAGCGCCGTTACCGCCGCCGCGCTCGCCCTGAAGGTCAGAAATTCGATAACCCCGAGACCTGGCGGGTCAAACGTATCGTTGAGATATTTCAGCAGATAATACAGCATTATGGGTAACGCTACAGTTTTGTTGATTGAGATGCCCGGTCGCGACAGAGGGCGTCGGCAACCTCTTCAAGGCGCATGCCGCGCGAACCCTTGAAAAGCACGGCATCCCCGGAAGCCACAACGCCGGCAAGCGCCCTGTAGAGCTCGTCGCGGTTCCTGAAATGACCGCAGAGACGAGAGCGGTTTTCAGCCCCGAACAATCTCGAGAGATCCCCGAAGGTGAAAAGCATGTCGATCGCGCTCTGCTGAATATACCTGCCTGTCTTTTCATGTTCAAGCTCCGCCGAACTTCCGAGTTCCAGCATATCGCCGAGAACCGCTATTTTTCTTCCGGTGCACTGCAGTTCTCCGAGCAGATCGAGAGCCAGACGCACCGAATCGGGATTTGCATTATAGGTATCATTGACGATCATGACCCCTCCGGCCTCCTGAAACTCCATCCGCTTCCATCCTGAAGCCGGCTGCAGTTTTTCAAGCCCCTCTCTGATGCTGTCGAGGGAAAGCCCGAAATAGCTGCCTGCGACGGCGGCGGCAAGCGCATTGATGACATTATGCCTTCCGGTCAGCTTCAGGGCGACAAGCACGGAGTCGGAACCCGAACAAAGCCTGAAGGAGGGGCGACCGAATGCGTCGAGCGTGACGTCGCGGACACAGGGCCCTCTTTCCGGGCACTCCTCCAAACCGTACGGCACGGTTCGGGCGAGACCGGCGGCGGCACGCTTCAGCCGGGGGTCCCCGGTATTGATAAAACAGGTGCCTCCGTGCAGATCGAGGTATTCGTAGAGTTTTGTCTCGGCGGCGGCAACGCCGTCGAGATCGTGGAGAAACTCCAGATGTTCATGGCCTATGTTGGTCAGGAGCCCGTGAGTCGGCATGGCGATGGATGTCAGAAGCTCCATCTCCCCCGGATGGTTGATGCCCATCTCGACAACGGCCAGCCCGGTATCGCGCGGCATCTGCAGGAGCGTCAGGGGAACGCCGAGGTGATTGTTCAGATTGCCGCGGCTCATATGCACCCTGAATCCGGTGCCGAGAACCGAAGCGATCAGCTCCTTGGTGGTGGTTTTTCCGTTGCTTCCCCCCACCGCAAAAACCGGAATGGAAAAGGTACGGCGATAGGCCGAAGCCATCTGCTGCAGACCCGAAGTCGTATCCCCGACAACAAGATAGCGGCGCCCGGCCTCTTCGGAACCGGCGGGACGCGAAGCGAACCACTCCTCCGATACAACCGCCCATGACGCCCCCCGGGAAAACACCTCATCGACATACCGGTGACCATCGGTTTGCTCGCCACGGAGAGCGACAAAAACCTCCCCTCCCTCAACCCGGCGGGAGTCGATGACGACCCTGGGCTCTTCGATCCGGCACTCCCGGTTTTGCGGGTCGCCGGCAACGACCCTGCCGATCCGCTGCAGATCAGCCATGCCGAGAACTCCTTTCATGAGGGCTCCTTTTGGGTTGTCAGGGGGGCAGTGTCCCGAAGGGACTCCCCGAGAATTTCCTGATCGGAGAAAAAATGCTTCATGCCGGCAATCTCCTGGTAGGTTTCGTGACCTTTGCCGGCGACCAGCAGCACATCCCCCGGCCGGAGCATGGCTGCAGCCTCCCGGATGGCCTCACCCCTTCCGGCGACTCTCCTGTAGCGCGTCCCCTGCATCCCGCGCTCTATCTCATCGAGAATGATCTCCGGATCCTCATCCCTTGGATTATCCGATGTCAGAAAAACGAAATCCGCGTTTTCAGAGGCTATCCTCCCCATCTCCGGCCGCTTCATCCGGTCGCGGTTCCCTCCGCACCCGAACACCACGACAAGCCTGGCGTCCGAGGCCATGAGTCCCCTGAGAGCGGAAATCGCCTTTTCAAGCGCGTCGGGGGTATGCGCATAATCCACAAAGGCCGAGCGCGAGCCGAAAGGGTCCCCGACGCGCTCCATCCTTCCGGAAACCCTGAAAGGCCGCTGGAGCGCAAGGGCAATTGCGTCAGGCGTCAATCCCAACCCCCGGCCGACAGCCGCAGCTTCGAGCAGGTTCATGACATTGTAGCTTCCGGGAAGTTCCGTCCGGACGCTCTTCACCGCATCGGGAAAACGGATCTCCACCAGGGAGGAATCGACACTGCCGGCCTTCACCAGAGCCGAAAACCTTGCGGAAGAGGAGATGGACGGCTCCTCGTCAGGGTGCAGGGAACAGCAGAACCGCATGCTCTCAGGAACACCCGACGCCATCAGGGCGGCATGCGGATCGTCACAGTTCAGCACCGCAAAGCCTTCAGGGGCGAGCTGATCGAAAAGAAGCCTTTTTGCCGAGGCATACTCCTGCATGGTATGATGAAAATCGAGATGTTCGCTGCTCAGATTGGTGAACACCGCAACCCTGAACCTGAGTGCGTGTACCCTCTGGAGCACAAGTGCGTGAGAGGAAACCTCCATGACCGCGGCGCGGCACCCCTCCCCGACCATCTGCCGGAAGAGCGCCTGCAGCTCATGGGCTTCGGGCGTGGTGCGCTCGAGCGGTATATCGCGTCCTCCTATACGGCACAGACCGGTGCCGATATAGCCCGCCGGAATGCCGCATGAGCCGAGCAGATCCGCGATCAGCCTTGCCGTTGTGGTCTTTCCGTTGGTGCCGGTCACACCGATGAGCATAAGGCTGTCGGAGGCATGCGCGTAAAACGCGCGGGCGGCTTCGGCAAGCGCTCTTCTCGAATCGGCCACCCTGATAAAGAGCGCCTCCGAAGCCGGCCGCTCGGGAAATGTTTCGCAGATAACGGCGATTGCCCCGTTCCGGACTGCCGTATCGATATAACGATGGCCGTCGGAAGCGAAACCCCGGACAGCGACGAAAAGCGATCCCGGAACGACATCCCGCGAATCAGCGGTCAGCGAGACGACACCAACCGTTCCGGACTGCTTTCCTGCAAGCTCCAGGAAGTCGATTTCACGGATCATTCCGCTCAGAAGAACCGGTTCCGCCGGTTTCGGAAAGTGCGATTCCGGCATCATAAAAACGAGCGTTTCCGGGCAGTGGAGGTGAGTTTCACCCTGATGATCCTTGATTTTTCAACTTTCGAACCGGGAGCGACATTCTGCGCCTTAACCACGCCGTCAAACCCGCCGTTCGAGTCCATCTCCAGTCCGAGCCATTTCAGAAGACGCTCGGCATCTCGCGGCTTCATCCCTTTGATATCCGGAACCGCCACCGTTTTCGTGGAGTCGATCACCCTCTGCTCCGGAGACCTGAATGCAAGATTTTTCTGCAGTTCTTCGGAACAGGCAAGAATTCTCGACGAGATTCTGGAAAAAACAGGCGCCGCCACGGTTGCCGCATAATAGGCCTTGCGCGGCTCTTCGACAAGCACGATAAGCGCATATCGCGGGGATTCGGCCGGAAAATACCCCACAAAAGAGGATACGTAGACAGGATTGGCGTAGGAACCGCCCGATGCGCGCCTTGCCGTTCCGGTCTTGCCGGCGACGCTCATGCCGGGAATTGCGGCGCTCCTTGCCGTTCCGCTGTCGACCACCGCCTTGAAATACTCCATGCCCATATATTTCGCCGTTGCCGGGGAAACCACTTTTCTGACCTCCTCAGGCTGGTTCTCCCTCACCGCCCGCCCTTCGCCGTCGACAACCCGGCTTATGATACGAGGCTTCATGAGCACGCCTCCATTTGCAACGGCAGCGTATGCCTGCAGAATCTGCAGGGGAGTCACCATAACCTGGTAACCATAGCCCATCCATGGCAGCGTGGTCCGATCCCAGTTTTTCAGCGATCTGACTCTGCCCGACGACTCCCCGAGCAGCCCTACGCCGGTCTTCGAACCGAAACCGAAACTCTTCGTATAGGCGTAAAATTTCTCACGGCCGGTTTCCATGGCGGTTTTAGCCGCTACGACGTTGCTCGAGTGCATGATTGCCTCACGAAAGGAGATATTTCCGTACGGCTCATGGTCCCTGATTCTGAGGCCGTAGAGCGGCAGCACGCCGTTGTTGGCGAAAACCCTGTCCTCGGCCTTCCTGTTGAGCACTTCGGTCGCCGTTGCCGCCATAACGATCTTGAAGGTCGAGCCGGGCTCGAAACTGTCCGTAACGGCGCGGTTGCGTGAGCGCTCCGGCGACCAGGTAACCCTGTGGTTGAGATCGAACGTCGGATTGTTGGCCATGGCAAGAATCTCTCCGGTACGCACATCCATGACGATGCCTGTGGCGGCATTCGCAAGGAAAGCTCCTACCGCCGCCGAAAGTTCATCCTCGACGATGCTCTGGATATCGGCGTCCAGTGTCAGCTGTACCGTATGGCCTTTTATGGGATCCTGCTGCAGGGCGTCAGGAGCGGGATAACGCCTTCCCGTTGCCGAGCGCTGGAACACCCTCGAACCGTCCCGGCCTTTCAGATCGCGGTCGAACTGCAGTTCAAGACCGCTGATCCCGTTGTTCTTGCTGTCGGTCACCCCGATAACCTGCGCGGCAACGTTGAGATAGTAGCGCTGTTGCTCGCGATCGAACCAGACCCCCGGAATTTTTTTCTGCATGATCGGCAGCGCCTGCGCTGCCGGAACCTTGCGGCCAAGCACGACAAGCCGTTTTTCCCTCCTGAGTTTTTTCAGATATTCACGGCGGCTCTTTCCGAGGTGGCGGGAAAAGAGTTTCGCTATTTCCCGGGAATTATCGAAGGTCTTCTGGTTTCCGGTTTTGCGATCGTTGACCGGCTTGCCCTTTTCATCAAAAAGCGGCGTGTGCCTGACAATTTCCGGATCGGCATAAAAAGAGATCGTTTCAACCGTTTCGGCAAGCATCCTCCCGTGACGGTCGAGAATAACCCCCCGCTGTGCCTTTTCCGTCACAAGCCGGACATACTGTTTTTCCGCCTTTTCCTTGTATTTCCGGACATTGACGATCTGGATGTTCAGCAGCATGGCAACGATGCCTGCAAAAAACACAAGGAAAAACAGCACTACCAGCCCGAGACGCTTTCCGAAATCGGAATCCGAAGGCTTTTCCGGAATATCACGTCCACTCATCGCTCTGCATTGGTCATTGAAGATCAGTCGGTTACGGAACAATTTCAACCGCAGGCACGCCAGATGCCTGAAGGCCCAGACGCTCGGCGTGCAGGGCAATATTATGGATCCCCTGCAGTTCGTTCACCTTGAGTTCCTGGGAGGTAATCACGCTCGAGCTCATTGCTATGCGCTCCCGGAGCGTTTCATTTGCAAGGGCAAGTTTTTTTATCGCTATGGTATTGTACGTCTGAAAAAGAAGAATCCCGGTAACCGGCAAAAGGTACAAAAAAGTCCTTAAACGCAGGAGATCCGAAAATCTGAATTCAAAGGCCCTTGCAAACAGGTCGCGTATGCCTCCCCCCTCCTGCGCCGAAGATAACGGCGCACTCCCGGAAAACGGACCGTTCCCGCTCTCCGCTGACAGGTTTTTTTCACCGGCGTCGCCCTCCTCGCCCCGCTCCTTCTCTCCGGCAGAACGGATGTTCATGGCAGCGGCCCACTCAGGCCCTGGCGTCTGCATGGGGTTTTCGCTATGCAGGCTCACATCGGACTCCTTCATCAAGTTTTTCAAGAACGCGAAGCCTGGCGCTTCTCGATCTCGGATTCATTGACACTTCCTGCGCTCCGGCAGAAACGGCTTTTCGGGTTACAACCCTGTATCCTGCCTTAACAAGAGGTTCTCTGAGCCCCACACTCTTGGGACCCCAGTCGCTGCGGGATTTATCCGCAAAAAAAACCTTCACCATCCGGTCTTCGAGCGAATGATAACTGATTACCGCAAGCCTGCCTTCCGGGCAGAGCAGGGAAGCTCCCTCATCCAGCGCCTCGCCAAGCACATCGAGCTCACGATTCACCTCGATTCTCAATGCCTGAAACACACGGGAAAGCGTTTTAATCGCCAGGTCCGGGCGGCGCTGCCCCTGCCTGATGATGCCGGCCAGCTCTTCCGTCCGGGAAAGCGCTCCGTACTTCTCCCGATAATCGACAATATCGCGGGCAATGCTCCTGCTTCGCGGCTCCTCTCCGTAACGGAAAAACAGCGAGGCGAGCTCGCGCTGGCTCATGGCATTGACAATATCTGCCGCACTTGTCGGGGAACCGGAGTCCATACGCATATCGAGAGGGCCGTGGTGCATATAGCTGAACCCCCTTTCGGGAGTATCGATCTGGGCCGATGAAACGCCCAGATCGAGCAGAATGCCGACCGCCGATGCATCGAAGCCCCTTTCACCGCAGACCCTGCCTGCGATTTCCGCTATCTGGCTGAAATTGCCTTTCACCGCCACCGCGTTCTCTCCGAAAGGCGCGAGTTTTTCTCTGGCGGCAGAGAGCGCACATGCATCCTGATCGATTCCGATCACCAGCGATCCGGCGTCGAAGCCTTTTCGCTGCAGCTCCTGAAGCATGGCAAGCGAATGACCGCCGCCCCCCAGGGTGCCGTCAATATAAAGCCCCGGCCTCCGCACCAGCAGCTCGATAATTTCGCCGGCAAGCACCGGCTCATGATAACCTTTCGTCATCACGGCGCTCAGAAAAATCTGCCGGCGAGCGAGGAAAATCTTCCCGCGTGTTCACGAAGCAGTACCTCGAGGCGGCCAGGCTCCCAGATAACCATTTTTGAATCGGCTCCTATGATGACAACATCCTTTGTAATTCCGGCATGATCGAGAAACTCCCGCGAAAGGGAGACCCTTCCCTGCCGGTCAAGCGAAACAATATCGAGACTTTCATAAATCAGGGTCTTCAGCAGCCGCTCGTCAGGATTGAAATCAGAAAGCCTGTCAAGAGCGTGCTTCATCTTCTGCCAGACATCCGGCTCGTACAGTTCAAGAGAACCGTCTGGCGCTTTCATGAGATAGAGGTATATTCCGGCTGTTCCGGAGGCCGGATTCAGCGGAGCAAACGCCGACTCGCCATCCCTGATGACCGGATTTCCGGAAAAAAGATCTCTGCGGAACCTGACCGGAATCATCAGCCGGCCCTTTTCATCAAGGGCATGCAGTTCCTTGCCGATAAATCCAGCCATGATAGGGGTATCCACTGAAACAGGTTATGCAGATTCGGATGTCCGGAACCGGTACCGATCTACCCGAAAACCTCTGAAATAGTGAAGAACGCACAAAGGGAGAAAAAAGCTCCCACTTTTTACCATTTTTCACCACATAAAAATGTATGAAAAAGGTTACACTAAAAAAATATTTATCTCTTTTACACTGCACGGCAAATCCGGTGGCCATAACGGTTTCTGAGCATCACCGGACCCCGGTTTCATGAATATTCCCGAAATAGTAATCGACGGCTATAACCTGCTGCACAAACTCTTCCCTTCTCCCGAAGGCTCTCGCCTCGAAAGCCTTCGACAAAGGATGGAAGCGCTGCTGCTGGAGTATCAGCGAAAGAGGAAATGCCACATGAACATTGTCTATGACGGCGGAGGATTGCGGGAATCCTCTGCCGGCGGGACTCTGAGTGTGATCTATACGGCATCGTCAAAAAGCGCCGACACGTGGATCATTGATTACGTAAAATCATTGAACACAAACAGAAAAATGGTTACTATTGTAAGTTCAGACCATGAAGTATGCCTTTACGGAAAAGCCTATGGCGCAAAAATCCTCTCCTCCGAGGAGTTCGCCGCCGTGCTTGAAAACAGAAAAAAAACCGGAGCGGGGGGCCGTCCGGTAACGGACCGGAAATACGGCACGGGGTTTCTCGACTCCGGCGAGGTGGCCGCATGGAAACGCCTGTTCGAAGGCGACTGACCCTGAATCCGGAACCGGCATATTCGATCGTATGGGCGATGCCGGGACAAGGCATGCATACTACTATTTCAAACCGTACCCTATCATAATGTCCGAAAGTACTCTCAGCAACACCGGCAATTGGCGGGAACTCGAAGAATGGAGAAAAAAAATTGACGGCATAGACCGCCAGCTTGCCTCACTCCTGTGCGAAAGACTGCACTGCGCCAGAAACATCAGCATTCTGAAAGCCAGAATCGGAGAAGAGGTACTGCAGCCCGAACGGGAAAAAGAGGTACTCAGCAATGTAATAAGCCAGGCCGACTCGATCGGAAAAGTCAATGCCCTGGAAAGAATCTACCGCTGCATCCTTGAGGAATCCCGGCTGTTTCAGCATGAACAGAACAGCTCCACCCAGGAAGCCGGACACTGAATCCGGCTGATGAACTCATGGCATCAACCTATTCCTATCTCCGAAAATCCCTGTCTGCCCTCATGATCCTTGCTGCGGCAGCGCTCGGTTGCATAGTTTTCATTCCAGGGCTCAATACCGCGGAAAAGAGTACCGGACTGACGGTGCACAGGGGAATGGGTTTCATGGAGATCGTCGGCGAAATGGAGCGCGGCGGCGCCGTCAAAAACCGATGGCAGACCATCCTTGCAGGGAGGATTATCCCCGGATTTCACAATATCAGGCCGGGACGCTACACCATACCGCCGGGCATGTCGAATTTCAGTCTGCTCCTCTATCTTCGCACCCATCCCCAGGATGAAGTGCGGATCACCATCCCCGAAGGGCTCGAACAGCGGGAAATCGCCCGTCTCTTCGCCTCGAAACTCGACATGGACTCCTCCGCCTTCATGACTGCCGCAAGAGCGCGCGACTTTCTCGACCGGAACGGCATAAAGGGGAGAAGCGCAGAAGGATACCTTTTTCCCGGAACCTATCATTTCGCATGGGCGGACACCCCTGAAGAAGCGGCGGAATTTCTCGTCAGGCAGTTCAGATCGTTCTATGACGACAGCCTGAAAGCCGTTGCGGCATCGAAAGGACTCAGTGAAACCTCCCTGCTGACTCTTGCCTCGATCGTCGAGGCAGAAACGCCTCTTGACAGCGAAAAACCTCTGGTTGCAAGCGTTTATCTGAACCGCCTGAAAAAAAACATGCGTCTCCAGGCTGATCCCACCGTCCAGTATGCGCTCGGGGAAGAGGCCCGACTGCTCTACTACAAGGATCTTTCAGTCGATTCCCCTTACAACACCTACCGCCATGCGGGCCTTCCCCCCGGACCGATCTGCAATCCCGGCTCCGCGTCCATTCTGGCGGTGCTCAACCCTGCCGATACCCCGTATCTCTACTTCGTGGCGACGGGAAAAGGCGGACATTATTTTGCCGAAACACTTGCAGGACACGCGGCAAATATCGGAAAATACCATGCCTCACGCAGCAGCAGATAAGCGTACGGGGAGTGTTCGTGCTATCCTGTTGCACGGAAAGAAATAAATTATATTGTATTCTGAGAGCATAGCGCTTTTCATAACCAACCGTTCAAAAACAATGCAGAAAAAGACCTTGTCCGACATAGCGATCCAAGGTAAACGGGTGTTGATGCGTGTCGACTTCAACGTCCCCCTCGACGAAGACAAAAACATTACCGACGACAAGAGAATTGTTGAAGCACTCCCCTCGATCAGAAAGGTCCTCGACAACGGCGGACGCCTGATCCTCATGTCGCACCTCGGACGTCCGAAAGGGAAACCGAATCCGGACTTCTCTCTTGCCCCCGCAGCGGCAAGACTTTCCAGCCTGCTCGAATGCCCGGTCGCGATGGCCGGAGACTGCATCGGAACAGAAGTGATGCAGGAGGTGCTCGCCCTGCAGGACGGAGAAGTGATCATGCTTGAAAACCTGCGCTTCCACCCTGAAGAGGAAGCGAACGATCCCGATTTCGCCCGCGAGCTGGCGTCTCTTGGAGAAATTTACGTAAACGACGCGTTCGGAACCGCACACCGCGCTCATGCGTCAACCGAAGGCATCACCCGGTATGTCCAGACCGCCGTAGCGGGGTTCCTTATCGAGAAAGAGCTGAAATATCTCGGCAAAGCCCTTCAGGAGCCCGAACGGCCTTTTGTGGCGATTCTGGGGGGATCGAAAATATCGGGCAAGATCGATGTTCTCGAAAATCTCTTCAACAAAGTCGATACCGTGCTTATCGGCGGCGCCATGATCTTCACTTTTTTCAAGGCGCAGGGGCTCGATACGGGAAACTCGCTGGTCGAAGACAACAAGCTTGAACTGGCTCTCAGCCTGATCAGCCAGGCAAGGGAGAAAAACATCAAGCTGCTGCTTCCCATGGATGTCATCGTAGCACCGAAGATCTCCGCAGATGCCGACAGCCGACCGGTATCGGTCGATGCCATACCCGAGGGGATGATCGGCGTGGATATCGGCCCTGAAACAAGAGAGGCCTTCCGCCGCGAAATTCTCGGAGCCCGCACGGTACTCTGGAACGGCCCGATGGGGGTATTCGAGATCGACCGGTTCGCAGAGGGGACCTTCGCCATTGCCGAAGCCATGTCGCAGGCCACCGCCGCCGGCGCGACCACGATTATCGGAGGTGGGGATTCCGCCGCCGCCGTTGCAAAAGCTGGGCTTTCGGACCTGATGACCCATATCTCCACCGGAGGAGGGGCAAGTCTCGAATTTCTTGAAGGAAAAGAACTTCCCGGAATCGCCGCGCTGAACGATTAGCCGCAGGCGCCCATTACATCACGATGAGATCAGCCAGGAAAAACCTGGCTGAACGGAAGAGAACCGGACCGGAAGAAGAATCGAATGCCATGAGCTATCAAAATCAGCCCTACAGCCCCGGGGGCTTCCAGGTTATGCCCCCGGCCATTAAAACCATCATTCTTGCCAATGTCGCGGTTTTTCTGCTGCAGACGCTGTTGCAGAACTCCCCCTTCGGAGGGCTGATTACCGCTGCGGGAGCACTGTGGCCCGTAGCATCGGCAAATCAGGACGGGCTCTCGTTCCAGATATGGCAGCCGGTAACCTATATGTTTCTGCACGGAAGCTTCGGGCATCTCTTTTTCAACATGTTCGCACTCTGGATTTTCGGCACCGAACTTGAAAATTACTGGGGCACCAGGCAGTTCAACATCTACTACTTCGTCTGCGGCATCGGAGCCGCATTCATCAACCTGCTGACCACCATCGGAGACCCCTATCCTACCGTGGGGGCGTCGGGAGCGATCTACGGGGTGCTCCTTGCCTTCGGCATGATGTTCCCCGACCGTTACATCTTCCTGTATTTTCTGTTTCCCATCAAGGCAAAATATTTTGTTGCCGGGTATGCCTTTATCGAGTTTCTCTCCGGACTCGGCAGCAGAGCGATGGGAAGCGGCAGCAACATCGCTCACTTCGCCCATCTCGGAGGCATGCTGGTGGGGTTTCTGTATATCACCATCAGAAGACAGGGATGGTCGTTGCCGAAATGGCCCGGGCGGCGGTCAAATACTTCCCGTAAACAGGGCGGACAGGCCACCATGCACCATATAGGCAAAAGCGGAACGGGCATGACGCAAGAGGAGGAGATCGATGCCATTCTCGACAAGATCTCCAGGCAGGGCTATGAATCGCTGACCGTGGAAGAAAAAAGGAAGCTGCTGAAAGCGGGAGGAAAATAACCATGAAAGAAGGAAACCGACTGTTCGCTTCGGCTAAACGGAAAGCCGGAACCCTCCTGAAAGACCCCGACAGAACAAAAAAACTGCTCGATGCGGCCTTCAGCCGCACCTACTCGGCAAAAAACGCTTCGCCGCTCTTCTCGCTGGGCGAGAAAATTCAGGCGGCCGTCCGCATGATCCGCTGCTACATCCAGAAAGAGTATGTCGATATCCCCTGGCAGACCATCGTTGCCCTGACTGCAGGCCTGATCTACTTCGTATCCCCCTTCGACGCCCTGGCCGACTTCATACCGCTCCTGGGCTTTGCCGATGATGCCGCCGTCCTTACGGCCGTTCTGGCCTCGATCAACCAGGACCTCGAGCGGTTCCTCGCCTGGGAGCGCTCAAAACGCGACGGTGCAGAATCCACCCCCTACGAAATCATCGAGACAGAAGAGAGCGCATCTCAGAACTGAGCGGTTTTCTGAAAGCAGGCTACGCTTTCAATATGCACGGTATGCGGGAACATATCGACCGGCTGAACCGAAACGAGCCTGTAGCCGCTGCGGCATATCTCCCGGCCGTCTCTTGCAAGATTCGATGGGTTGCAGCTGACGTAGACAATCGTGCGGGCTCCGAGCTTCAGCATGGTTTCAAGCGCTTTCGGGTGCATGCCGGCTCGCGGCGGGTCGGTGACGATCACTCCGGGAGAGTCGTAGCTTTCGAGTTTCTGCAGCATGGTGTGAAAATCCTTGAGATCAGCCTGGAAAAACACGGCATTGCCGATGCCGTTGAGCGAAGCGTTGAGAGCGGCATCCGTGAGCGAGCTTTCGACAACCTCGATGCCTATCGCCTGTCGGCAGTGCCGGGCAAGATAGAGCGTAATGGTCCCTGTTCCGCAGTAGAGATCGTACACGGTATCCTCCGGCTCGATTCCTGCCACCTTGAGAATCTCGCTGTACAGCACCGCCGCCTGCGAGGAGTTGGTCTGAAAAAACGAATTCGCCGAAACCCTGAAATCCAGATCCCCGAGCCGTTCAGACAGAGAACCCTCACCCGACACCATGAACTCCTGCTCTCCTACGGCAACAGTGTTCTTTTTCGAGGTGACATTGTTCACAATGGTCATATCCTGGCCGGGAAGAGCGGCTTCAAGGAAATCCGCATAACGCCGCATCAGTTCCCGGTCATGCCATGAGGTAACCAGATTGACCATAAGCCTGCCGTTATGCTCGCTCGAGCGCAGTACCAGATTCCTCAGAAAGCCACTGTGCGCCTTGACGGCATAAGGAGTCATTCCCTGTTCGAGTGCAAAGGTCCGGGTCAGGCGGAGCACCTGGTTCATCGGCTCGTTGGCCAGGTAGCAGTAGTCGATATCGAGCACTTTCTCGTAGTTTCCTGGGGCATGAAATCCCAGGGCAAAGTCCCTGGAACGTTCGAGACGTTCCTGCGAAAGTTCTTCAGGCATGAGATAGCGGATGCTCGAACAGGAAAATTCGACCTTGTTCCGGTAATGAAACGATGACCGGGCAGGAAGAACCGGCAGGACAGGGAGATCGGCAAACCCTCCGATATGCACAAGGTCGTCGGTGACTTTCTTCTTCTTGTAACGCAACTGGGCCTCGTAGGATATATGCATGAGTTTGCATCCCCCGCAGACCCCGAAATACGGACATGGAGGCTCCTCCCTGTCGGGAGAACGAGCGATAACCTCCATGGCCTGCGCATCGATGTACCGCTGTTTCACCTTTCTGACAAGCGCCCTGACCCGGTCTCCGGGAGCAAGCATGCCGGTGACCATGACACTGAGACCGCTCTGAAGACGCCCGAAACACTGATCCTTGTCGGCAAAATCGGTAACCGTCAGTTCTATGATATCGCCTTTTTTCATGGAGGAGCTGTCCATACATTTCAACAATTAATGCTTCACGGTCAGCAGCGCTGCACCGAATACCCCCGCGCTGTCTCCCAGCTGCGGTTTTAATAATGGAATCATGAGGCGGGCGCTGAAAAGATACCGCTCGATCAGCGCAACGGTCTCCTGCGAATAGAGCCTGCCGATGGCGCCCACCCCGCCGCCTATAATGCAGCAGTCCGGATCGAGAATATTGAGCACCGGACCAAGAGCCCTGGAAAACTGGACGGTCAGGCGCCCGAGTGTCGCTTCTGCCGCCTCATCGCGATCGGCCATTCCGGCAATCTCCCGCAGCGTCCTTGAACTTCCGGTAAGCGAGCAATAGTAGCGTTCGAGCGCCGGACCTGAAATAACCGTCTCGACACACCCTCTCTTTCCGCAGTAGCACGGCTCTCCGTCCGGAAGAAGCTCGTTATGCCCCCATTCGCCTGCAATGCCGTGCGCGCCGTGCAGCATCCTGCCGCCGCACACGATGCCGCCACCCACACCGGTGCCGAGAATCATGCCGAAAGCCGTCCCGCCCCTCTCCCTGACGATCTCCCTGCCGGCGCCAAGCATCGATTCAGCCAGAGCGAAGCAGTTTGCGTCATTCTCGATCACCACGTCACGTCCGAGAAGCTTCTCGAGATCGCATTTCAGATCACGACCGTTCAGACTGAGCGTATTGGAGTTCCTGATCCGGCCAGAAACCGGTTCATACCTGCCGGGGGTGCCAATGCCGATCACCCGGGGAAGCGGAACCCCTGACTCCTTTGACATCATCGAAACCAGGCCCGCGATCCTCCCTGCAATGTGTTCGTACCCCCCCTCCGCCTCGGTAGGTATGCGTCTGCGGAGCAGCGGCCTCATCATGCTGTCGGTCAGAACAGCCTCCATCTTGGTGCCGCCGAGATCGATGCCCAGATAAGCGTCACTCATGGCTTCAAAGGCCTCCGGCCGGATAAAAAACGTGGCTGAATCACATTCTTGAACAGCCAGGAAAGAGCCAGATAGACCAGCCCGGCGCTCGCGCAGCCGATCATCATGCCTGCAAGCACATCGCCCGGATAATGCACGCCAACATAAATTCTCGAATAGCCGATCAGAAAAGCATAGAGAACCATCACCGCGCTGAACAGCCGCTCGACAGGTTCTCCGCGACGAAAAAAAATCCAGATCATCGAAGCAACGGCCGCCGAATTTGCGGCATGTGACGATGCGAACGAATAGGAATGAGACTGGTCGATCAGGAGACGGCACCCCTGCAGGGCAAAACAGGGCCGGATGCGCTGAAAAAGCGGCTTGAGGATACCGGAGGCGGTGTAGTCGGCAAGGCCGACGGCAAGCAGCGTGAAAAGCAGCACAACGAAGGCGCCACGCTGTTTTCTGATGATGATAAACAGCGCGGCCAACAGAAAAATGTGCGAGGAGAGCCTGAAGGTGGTAAGAAACACCATCAGATCATCGAGAGCCGGATGCACCATGATCTGGTTTATCCAGCGGAAAATCCCGGCATCGATCTCTCCGCCCAGCTCCATAATGCCTTACTTTTTAGCGCTCCCTTTCCTCTTTTTCGGAGCGACGGCTGCAGCGGCTGCCGCAAGGGCTGCCTGAGGCACATCATCGGACGATGTAGTGGAATTGATGTAGAACTGCTGGACGACGCTGAAAATATTGAACATCAGGTAATACAGACCGAGACCTGCCGGAAGGTTATTGAAAAACAGAAGCATCATGACCGGAAAAACATAGAGCATAACCTTCATCTGCTCATTGCTCTGGGTGGTCGGCGTGATTTTCTGCTGTATGAATACCGTTATACCCATAAGAATCGGAAAAATCGCGATATGGTCTCCGTAGACCGGAATGCTGAACCCGAAGTCAAGAATGGAATCGGGAACCGAAAGATCCTTCGCCCAGAGAAATCCATGGTGGCGAAGCTGAATCGAGGAGCGGAACACATAGAACATCGCAAACAGAAGCGGCATCTGAAGCACCACTGGAAGACATCCTCCGAGCGGGTTGACCCCCGCCTCCTTGTAGATACGGCCAAGCTCGCTCTGCAGCTTCGCGGGATTATCCTTGTATTTATCCTGGAGCTCCTTGAGGAGAGGCTGCAGGGCGGCCATTTTTTTCATGGACTTCGTCGATGCCATCGACAGCGGATAGGTAACCAGCTTGATGAGCAGGGCGAAGATAATGATGATCAGGCCATAGTTGCTCACAAAACCGTTCATCCAGGTAAAAACCGGCAGAATGACATACTCCGCAACCGGCCTGGTAAGCCAGTCCCACCCAAAATCCATGATTTTTTCAAGACCGGCGCCAAGAGTTTTGACGGTATTGTAATCGAGAGGCCCGATATACAGGGTATAGTGGTCACGGGCAACACTCCCGGTTGACGGAACACCCATCTTGAGCGATGCGAGATAGTTCTCGAAATGTCCTGAACCCCTTTTTCCTTCGAGGTAAATGCCGTCGGTTTTGCTTCCGGGAATCAGTGCCGCTGCAAAATACTTGTTGCGCACGGCAACCCAGCCAGCCTCGCCTGACTGCTCCTCTCGATAGGACTGGTTCTCCTTGGAGGCATCGATCTTCACCAGGCTGCCTCCGAGATAGGCGCTGGCGAGCGCGTTGTGCGATTCATCCTCCCTGTTTTTTTCCGAATAGGTCAGTCCTCCGTCCCACTGAAGCTGATACTCATTGCCTGCAAGGGCATTATTGAAGCCGGTAAGCTTTACATCGTAGTCAACCTTGTAGCTGTTTCCGGAAAAGCGGTAGGTGATATCGATTGCCTGTTTCGGGCCGACATCGAGCCGGTATGCTATTACCGCACTCTGGGCGCCGCTCAGCGAAGTGCGTTTTTCGGTGAACAGTGGCCTGAAATACAGATCCCTGGTATCGATTTTTATGCCCTCGTTACTGAGGAAGAGAAGAGAGAGCGCCCCTTTGTCCTCGTCACTGACAAGATTGAAGGGCTGCAGCTTGCCGTCGAGATGTTTCTTGAGTACCACCGACTTGATGGTGGCTCCTTTCGAGGAGAGCGTGACCGTAAAGAGATCGTTGTCAACCTTCACCAGCTCTTCGCGGCCGCTGGAAACCGAAGCGAAAGCGCCGAACGCATCGGAGGCAGGCTTCAGCACTGCCGGCGCAGCTTTTTCGATACCGGGACCGGCAAGTTCCGTTTGTGAACTGCGCGGCGGCTTATTCTCCTGAAGAGCCTTTTTTTCCGGCGACATAAACTGCAGCCAGACAATCATGATCAAAGCAATCAGCGCAAGACCTGTCACTGAATTTCTATCCATTGTCGCCTTCTTTTAAGTTGTCCGGTTTTCTGCCTGATTGTAACGGCACCGGATCATAACCACCTTTTGAAAAAGGATTACAGCGAAGTATCCTCCATATGGTCAGCCATGATGCATAAAAAAAATTGTGCGCATCGTACGCCTCAAGGGCGTACTGCGAACAGGTAGGGTAATATCTGCAGGAGGGGCCGAGCAGGGGTGAAAGGTAGGCGCGGTAAAACCTGATCAATGCCATTGGCACCAGATTTACTATCCTCCTCAGTGACATGCTCTCCATGATTAAATGCTCCATGACAAAACAGCTCGACAGCCTTCGAAACCGGAAATCCTGCGTCGGCAGCCTTACTATAATTCAGCTGCTTCTGATAGTACGTAATAATCTTCTGATTTCCCCTTGCAAAACGGCGAAGTCCGGAAACCTTTCACCGGGTCCCGTGTAGATAACCGCAACACAGAACCTCCCTCTGCAGCGCTCTTCGCCATCAGTCCGTATACTTGTCTGCAGGACACCTTTTTCCTGTCGGTATGCCTCTCTCATCAGCCGCTTTATCCTGTTCCGTCTTGCCGCATCGGGCACGATTTTACGGCTCACGGCAAACAGAACGCCAAGCGGAGCCTCACCGGAAGAGCTTCCGTTTCCGACATACGAGTAAACAACCCTGACATACTCCCCCTTCAGTTTTTTCCGGCTCCTGAAAAGTTCGGCTATCTGCTGCTTTTTTCTCAGTATCTCATGCTTTCGCAGTGAATTGACATGCACTATGCTCAAGGCGTAAAAAAGCGGAGTTGAGTAAACCGGGACCCCTCTACAGGCTTCTTATGAGAAAATTATTTTACCGCCGTGCCCATTTCGCAGCTTACGGAAAGACGATGACGGCCTTTCGCCCTTCTTGAAGCAAGAACCCTGCGGCCGTTTTTCGTGGCCATCCTCTGTCTGAATCCGTGCTTGTTCCTTCTTTTTCTATTGCTAGGCTGAAATGTTCTTTTCATCGCTCGTTACTCCGGACGTTTTGAGATAAAGTAAAAAATCTGGGCTCCCAATGTAGCATATTATACGCTTATTCGCAAATGGCCGAACAACCACCCCAAGGCGGCCGCCATGCTGAAAAAAAATCGCAGAATCAATTTCCGCCACAAGCTACCAGCAGTGTTGATAACTTGTGGATAAAAAAATCTCATACCCCCGAAACCCAGATAACGCACAGAACCGCAATCATCAACAGGTGTGGATAAAAAATATGCCCGTATCTTATAAGTAAAAAAATAAAAACAAGATAGCCTGTTGATAACTCCCGCTTCACATCCGGAAATCTCTCGGTGATTTTTCCACATGCAAATTGTTTTTTATCCACCGAAAACACTAACTTGTACACATTCAATGTTGATAGATTTGTTCTTTTCCCTGTTTCCCCCCCTACAAATTTAGCTCTGTATGCCCGAAACAATCACAAAAGTACAAACCGGAGTCCCCATCAATAAGCACCTGAAAAGCGCTTCTTTAGAGCATCAGGTGTGGTCGTCATGCCTCGACACAATAAAGGACAAAATCAATCCCCTCGCGTTCAAAACCTGGTTTCTTCCCATAAAGCCCGTCGGTTTTTCCGGCAATGAGCTGACCATCGAGGTTCCCAGCCAGTTCTTTTACGAATGGATCGAGGAAAACTACTCCTCCTATCTGAAACAGACGCTGAAGGAGGTCATCGGTCCCGAAGCGAAGCTCATGTACTCGATTGTCATGGATAAATCCCAGGGACAGCCGGTTACCATAGAGCTGCCTCACCAGAACAGCCTGTCCGACGAATGTCTTCCTGAAAAACAGGAAAAACCATGCAATGCGGCAAACCAGCAGGATTTCCAGCGCAATCTCATGCGTTTCGAAACGCATCTGAACACGAAATACACCTTTGAAACGCTCATCAGGGGAGACTGCAATTCCCTGGCTTTTGCCGCCTCGAAATCCATCGCACAGAATCCCGGACAGAACGCCTTCAATCCCCTGGTGATATACGGCGGTGTCGGACTCGGCAAAACCCACATGATCCAGGCCATAGGAAACAGTGTTCGGGCCAACTGCCTCTCCGAAAAGGTACTGTATGTTTCAAGCGAAAAATTTGCCATCGATTTCGTCAACGCCATCCAGAACGGCAAAATCCAGGAATTCTCCTCGTTTTACCGCACCATCGACGTTCTGATCATCGACGACATCCAGTTCTTTGCCGGCAAGGAGAAAACCCAGGAAGAAATTTTTCACATCTTCAACACCCTGCATCAGTCCAACAAGCAGATCATCCTCTCTGCGGACCGCCCCATAAAAGAGATCAAGGGCATTGAAGATCGTCTGATATCACGGTTCAACTGGGGACTTTCCGCCGATATTCAGCCGCCGGACTACGAAACGAGAAAAGCCATCATTCTCAGCAAGCTGCATCAGAGCGGCGTCAATCTTGACGATACCGTCATTGAATTCATAGCCACCAATGTTACCGAAAACGTCCGGGAGCTCGAGGGGTGCATCGTCAAACTGCTCGCCGCCCAGTCGCTGGACAATCAGGAAATCGATCTGCAGTTCACCAAATCCACCCTGAAGGACATCATCAGGCATACAACCAAGCAGCTGACGCTCGACACCATTGAAAAAGCGGTCTGCTCGTTCTACAGCATCACCCCGAACGATCTCAAGGGAAAATCAAAGAAGAAAGAGATCGCCGCCGGCCGGCAGATGGCCATGTATCTCGGAAAACTTCTTACGGATTCTTCACTTAAAACCATCGGCCTGCATTTTGGCGGACGCGATCATTCGACGGTCATTCATGCTCTCAATACCATAGAGAAGCGGGTCGAAGGTGTCGGAGACGAAAGAAAAAAAATCGAGGAACTGAAAAAGAGGATCGAGATACTCTCGATGTAAGACAGGAATCCGCCCTGTGCACTACCTGTTGATTCGGTGTGGGTGCACTGTTGATAACAGGCGGGTTGCCAACAGTGCGGTACGGCGAAAAAAATGAACCAACAATCGGCCAACAGCGCACCCCTCCGGCAACAAACAGGTTATCAACAGTCCGGAAGTGTGTGGAAAATTTTTTAACCTCCTGTATAAGAACGGGTTATTGTGAATTCCGTATGGGTTGTCAAGATTTCCACACTTACAACAATAACAACAATTTTTTTAAACATTATTAAATAGTTAAAGAGTACGATGATGCAATTTTCCTCAACCATAAGGCAGATGCAGGATGCGGTCAGTAAGGTGTCGCAGGCCATTCCGGCAAAAACCATCGATCCGCGCTATGACAACGTTCACCTGACCCTTGAAAACGGTCTGCTTACCCTGTTTGCCACAGACGGTGAACTTGCCATTACCGCAAAGTGCCCCGTAGAGACTTCCGACACCGGAAACATCGGTATCAAGGCTAAAACCCTTCAGGATTTTCTCCGGAGCATGTACGATACCCCGGTCAGTTTTACCATCAACCGTCAGGAAATAAGCGATCACGGTACGGTTTCCATTTCCACTGACAAGGGGCATTATAAAATCCCCTGTCTTTTCGAAAGCAAACCGGAAAAAACCGAAAAAACGTATGCAATAACGCTCGAACTGAAAACCGAGGAGCTCCAGGATCTTATTCAGAAAACCATTTTCGCCTGCAGTGTGGATGGAATGAGGCCGGCCATGATGGGTGTGCTTTTCGAGATCGAAGAGAACAGTATCACCGGAGTTTCAACTGACGGTCACCGGCTTGTCCGGTGCAGAAAGCCCATTACCGCGGAGATAGCGGAAAAGCAGAAAATCGTCGTTCCGGCCCGGGTACTCTCGATTATCCAGAAGCTTGCCCAGAACGACAGCGTTACCATGTCCATCGACGAAGACCGCCGTTCGGTATGCTACAGCTGCGACAACGTCGTGCTTGAAGCCGCTCTTATCGTAGAGCCTTACCCTAACTACGAAGCGGTCATTCCTGTTGAGCACGACAAAAAGCTTGTTGCCCAGAGAACGGACATTTATGATTCGGTCCGGAGAGTCGGGCGTTTTTCAAGTATCGGAGATATCAAGATCGACGTCAACGGTGCGACGCTGAAAATAATGGCTGAAAACACCAACGAAGGAGAATCCGCACAGGAGGAACTGACCTGCAATTATACAGGAGAACCTATTACAATCGGTTTCAACGCGAAATTCATTGAAGCCGCCCTTGCTCATATCGACCAGAGCGAAATCATCATAGAACTGAAAAGTCCAACGACGGCGGTCATTTTCAAGCCCGGTGCAGCAAAGGAGCAGGAAGAGCTGATTATACTGGTGATGCCGGTTCGCATCAATAATTGAGCGAAGAGGCAGGTTATTGAAACTCGAACAGATACAGTTCGTCCATTTCAGGAATCACGGTTCCCTGACCTTTGCTCCTTCCGGAGGTATCAACCTCATTTATGGTCCGAACGGTTCAGGGAAAACCTCGATTCTCGAAGGAATACATTACTGTGCGCTGACGAAGGGTTTCGTCAGCGCTTACGACATCGAGTGTCTGAAAGAGGGCCATCTTTTTTTTGTGCTCAAGGGCAGGTTTGCAAGTGAAAGCGGCACAGAAACAGAGGTAAAAGTCTCCTACAGCCGTCAGGCCGGCAAACAGCTGACGGTCAACACCCTGAATCTCGCGTCTTTTTCATCGCACATAGGTGCGATTCCCTGTATTACCTTTTCACCCTCCGAACTCTCGATTATAACCGGATCCCCTGCGGAGCGAAGGCGTTTTCTCGATAACGCGATCTGTCAGACCAACCGGAGGTATCTTGATGCCCTTCTCAGCTACCGGAGAATCCTGCAACAGCGTAATGCACTTCTGTTCCGGATAAGAGAGCATCGGTCGGGTATGGAGATGCTCGACATTCTCACCGAACAGCTGGCAGAGCACGCAGTCTGCATCGTACGATCGAGAATGCAGTTCATAAGGGAGATTATGCCGGTAGCTGAAGCACATCTCGTAGCGGTTTCAGCCGGAGAAACGCCACGAATTGCCTATCGCTGTTCATTTCTTCCGCATGACTGCACCGAATCGTCCGATCAGCTTTCCAGGCTCTTTGAGGAGAGGATACGGGAAAAACGGCAGGAAGAGATCGCAAGGGCGCAGACGGCAATCGGACCGCACAGGGATGACCTGTTGTTTTTTCTTAATGAAAAAGAGGTTAAGAGATACGCATCGCAGGGTCAGAAAAGAAGTTTTCTCATTACCCTTAAACTTGCTCTCTATCGATATTTTCTTGAAAAACTCGATGAACAGCCTATCTGTCTTTTCGACGATCTGTTCAGTGAACTCGATCGCGAAAGGGTGGACAGCCTTCTCCTGCTGCTTTCCGGTTTCGGCCAAACCATCATTACGACGACGGAAAAAAGGAATACGCCGGGTGTTTCGGCACTCAATATTTGTGAAATAGCATGACAGGCGGTTTCAAAAAGACAAGAAAGGCTCCCAGACGGATTTCACTGATTGTCGAGGAGGTTTTCAGCGGGCTCGGCATGGATGATGCGCGCGAGCAATACCGGGCGCTCCATCTCTGGAGGGAGATCGTCGGTGAAACCATAGCGGCCGAGACGGTAGTAGAAAGGCTCTCGGATGGACAGCTTTTCATACGGGTGAAAAATTCGGTGTGGAGAATGGAGCTGAACTTCCGCAAGAAGGAACTTGCCGGAAAAATCAACAGTTTCCTTGGCAAGGAAGCGGTAAGGGAGATTGTTTTCAGATAACAAGGAGCCGCACCCCTATAGTGTGCGGCTCCTGAAAGAATGCTACAGATTGCAGCTCAGCTGGTACATGTCGATCATTTTTTCAGCGAATGACCGGCCGAAAGCGATACACTCCTCGAATTCGGGTTCATGGGGCTGGAACTTGATTCTGACATTTTTTTCGAAAACATTGAGCTTGAGCAGCGAAAAGTTCGTTTCAATCATTTTAACGCCCTCACCGCTCCAGCCGTAGGACCCGAATGCGGCAGCGAGCTTCCCCTTGTCGCGAATGGGATTGACGGCGGCAAACAGCTGATAGATCTGCGTGAGGATATTCTGGTTGATGGTTGGAGATCCGACAATGATACCCGAGCAGTGGGCGATTTTATCCTCCAGCTTTGAAAAATGAATGTTTTCCACGTCGCAGATGTCAATGGTGAAGTCACACGACTGCTGCAGCCCTTCGGCTATTTTTCGGGCCAGGATAGTAGTGTTTTCATAAGCCGATACATAGGCGATGAGAATGTTCTTCTCGTTGGGAAGTGCGATGGCATTCGTGGCGTAGCGGTGTGAAAGATCGACATATTTTTTCCAGTTCGAACGAAGGATCGGTCCATGTCCAGGGCAGATAACCTTTATGTCGAGAGGCTTGATCTTTTCGATGGCCTGAAGCATGTACTTGCTGAACGGCCTGAGAATGGCATCGAAATAGTAGGTGAAGGCGTCGTCGAAATCGCCGACAAGATCATCATACATCGCTTCGTGAGAAAAATGGGATCCGAAGGAGTCGCAGGTGAAGAGCACCCGGTCCTCTTCCAGCCAGGTGTAGATGGTGTCTGGCCAGTGAAGGTTCGGTGCGCCTATGAAATGCAGTGTCTTGTTGCCCAGGTCCAGCGTATCGCCGTTTTTGATGACGAGATGCCGGAAATCGTGACCCGTCTGGTCCCGAAGAAATTTTATGGCATTGCCGCTGCCTACGACGGTTGCATTGGGAGCGACGCTCAACAGATTGGATACATTGCCCGAATGGTCGGGCTCGGTGTGGTCGACAATGATGTACTCAATTTCGGAAGGGTCTGTAACTTGTTTTATTTTATCAAGATAAGTCGGCCAGAACTTTACTTTTGAAGTTTCTACAACGGTTTTCCTGTCGGCGTTGATGAAGTATGAATTGTAGGTGGTTCCATACTTTGTCTCCATGACGATATCGAAGGTTATGAGGCCTGGATCAAGTACGCCTATCCAGGTAACGTCATCGGTAACGGGCAGTATTTTTTGGTCAGTCATAGTGGAAGATGAAAAGATGTTAAAAGGTAACGTTAAAAGCTATAATGAAATACAGAAAACGGATACTCATAGTTCCTGAAGCCCGTAAATGGGGATTTAAAAAGCGGTATCGCTGCTGAACGGGTCGGGTGACGTATTTCTCGTTTCACGTATCAGTTCGATTCCTTCGGGAGAAAAGGCGAAAAGGGTATCCGCCGAGAAAATCGTGCTGAAATCCTGCGGTTTGAAAAAGGGAAGGAATTTCTGGCAGTGCTCGTCGAGCCTTTTCAGGTAAAAAGCGGTGTTTTCATCGGGTTTACGAGGGTCCCAGTCAGAAGCAAGTCGGCCTTTATCGAAAAATGAGGATGCATTTCCCGAGCCTGATATATAATAGGTTATACGGTCTCCTTTCGAAAATTCCCCACCGGATTTAATGACCAGTTCGTAGGTAACCGATCTGGAGCGTCTGCCTGAACGTACATCCTCAAGATACTGTTCCGGAGAGGATTTCAGGGTTTCTATCCTTGAAAAATCCCCAATGTCGAGCTGATGGTCAAGAATCTTCTGGCGGTACTCCATGAAGAGATCGTGGAGTCCGGCAATATCCTCTGACAGCAGCGTTTCAAACCCTTTCCTGACGAAATCACGGCCGAATTTCTCTCCGCTCCTGCTTGACAGTGAAGAGCCTTTGAGGGTCATGACATTGTCGTAACCCATGAGGGCATAGTTTTTTTTCAGGTAGGAGATCATTTTCCTGAACCTGCCGTCAAAGCCGATATTGATGCCTTCCGGCATCCTGGAGGATACTTCGCTCACCAGACGCCGCTCCTCTTCTTCATTCGTTATGTCCGGAGGTGGGATAAAAAGAATTCCGTCGGTATCGACTTCAATGACACGGCATCCCCGAGCTTCGAATTCGGCAATCATCTTTCTGGCAATACTCTGTCCTGTCGATGTTACCCTGTCCGCTTCTGCGAAATCATTGAAAATTCCTCCCTGGAAACCGAGATAGCCGTACATGGCGTTGATGAGGATCTTGAACGATCCCTGCATGGCGTCGAAGTTTCCGGCCAGAGCATTGTTTTTTTTCTCCCTGTTCTCCCTGCTGAGGTCTTTTGCCCTGAAACGGAGATCTCTCAGATCGCGCAGTACGCCGGGAAAAACCTTCAGGGTATCGCTTCCCGGACAGATATCGTAAGAGAGCATGATGGATGGATAGAGAGACTCCACATCCGCATAGACAATGGGTCCGAGTACGCCTTTCAGAAAAACCTCCGTATAGCCTCCCGTAAACTGCTGTCCGGAAGATGGTTTGGGAAGTGAATGCTTCCGGTTGAGGTACTCGCGTACGAACAGTGCTTCTATTTTGGCTGCAGGTCCAAGACGCGAGGTCATGGCATAGGTGTAGGGAAGCATCTGCGCGGTGTAGAAGTTGCTGCCGGAGAGCATCTCCGACAATGCTCCGGTTTCGATGACATCGTCAAGCGCATAGGCCAGCAGCTTTTCATGGTCGTTATCCCATGTCGATGCGATATCCTTGTAGTCAATATAGGTACGTTCAGGAGCCGCAAAACCGAAATGTCTGGCGACAGCCTTCAGCCCGTAGCTCTGGAGCGAGCGCTTTGACGTGTCGTAGCTCTGGATAAGGAACAGTGTATCGACGACATGGCGTCCGGGGATGTCGAAGAACGGAAAATCAATGGTTCGTTCCGCGAAGCGGATGCTCGAAGGATATGTTTTAGGCTGCAGCCCGTCCCGGCCTATCGAAAATGCGAGGCCGTGCCGTTCGCAGCGGCGCTGCAGATAGGGCAGATCGAAGCTGAATATGTTATGGCCTTCAATAACATCAGGATCTTTAAGGGTTATCGTTCTGATCGTTCGATCGAGCAGTTCCTTTTCCGAACTGTTTTTTGAGTGCAGCACCTCTTTCCATCCTCGATTGTCGGAAAGCGAAACAATGATTATTTCATCCGAAAATCGGTCGTTCTCCTCACCGCCGCGTTTTTCAGGCCTGTAATACGTTTCAATATCGAGCTGAAGACGATGAAGGTTTTCAAACAGCATTCCCTTGAAAAGGGTTTTTCCGGTTTGCAGAAAATACTGGGTAACGGCGTCGCCTTTACTGTAGGTAAGGGAGCTTCCTTCCTCCGCAGGGCTTTCGGCGCTTCCGGAAAGAAGCGAGAGCTTTTTTGAATTGATGAAATCAAGAGCCGCCCTGAAGGTTTTCCAGCTTCCGAAAATTGCGAGATACTGATAGAAATTGTCGCCCTGCAGATTGACCAGCCAGAATTTCCTCTTGTCCTCCGGAATGAATCCGTCAAGCACGGCGCTTTCGGAAAGAAAAAAGAATGGATAAAAAGGGTCGTCGCGATAAAGAACGGTATTCCCATTACGGAAAAATATTCTGATATGCGTATCGGAAAGCTGATAGGCTCCGACTATGCACTCCTCCTTGTCTTTACCGAAAAGAAGATTGTTGTCGAGAATGTCATGAATGAAATTGTCCATGAACATGCCGGGTGAAAATGAATGAAGCATCCCGATGTTTCACGTGAAACATCGGGAGATGATTACCGTCCAATTTTAATCATAAGAACGGAGATATCCGAAGGGGAAACACCGAGAATTCTCGATGCCTGCCCTATGGATTCGGGTCGGTGTTTCATGAGTTTTTCCCTTCCCTCATTTGAAAGTCCCATCACGTCCGCATACGGGAACGTCTGCGGGATTTGCAGCGATTCAAGACGGGCGATTTTTTCTGCCATGAGCAGATCGCGTTTCAGGTACCCTTCGTACTTGATATCGATTTCAACCTGTTCCAGCACAAGCGGATCCGAAGTCAGTGCGTGCACCTGTTCCCTGAAGGCGGGCGAGCTTTCAAAAAGCATCTGAAAACAGACGCCATGTCTTTTCAGGATGTTCGCGGCGGAAAGCGATGCCGGAATGTCCTGAAGCCCCTGTTCAGCGAGAAGAGGATTGATCATTTCCGGCCTGAATCTGAAGTTTTCAGCAAGGGTCCTGACCTGCCGGATCGCTTCGGTTTTCAAGACGCAGGCCGCCATTGAAGCTGCTGAAACAAGCCCTGAGGAGAATCCGTAGCCGCAGAGGCGGATATCGGCATTGTCGTGACGAAGAAGAAGCCGGTGCTCTGCGGAAGAGGTGAACATTCGGTAGGGTTCATCGGTGTCCTTGGTGATGAGGTCATCGATGAGCACTCCGATATAGGCATCGGAACGTTTCAGAATGAGGGGTTCCCGTTCCCTGATTTTGAGCGATGCATTGATTCCTGCAATGATTCCCTGCGCGGCAGCCTCTTCATAGCCGGAAGTTCCGTTGATCTGACCTGCGAAATAGAGGTTTTCGATGATTTTCGTTTCCAGCGTATTTCCGATCTGATAGGGGAAGAAGTAGTCATATTCAATCGCATATCCAGGACGGATCATTTTCACCTGTTCAAGGCCTGGAATCGATTTCAGCCCTTTCATCTGTATGTCTTCGGGAAGCGAAGTCGAAAATCCGTTCACGTACATCTCGTTGGTGTCGAACCCCTCCGGTTCAAGAAAAATGTGGTGACTCTCCTTATGGGAAAAGCGGTTGATCTTGTCTTCGATCGAGGGGCAGTAGCGGGGGCCGGTTCCCTGAACCTTTCCGGTAAAGAGTGGCGAGCGGTCAAAGCCCGTTCTCAGAATGTCATGCGTTTCCGATGTCGTTCTGGTCAGAAAACAGCTCAGCTGGGCTATCGAGCCAAGAGAGCGCGTAGAAAAAGAAAACGGAACAGGATCGTCATCGCCCTTTTGCTCCTCAACCAGGGAATAATCGACACTTCTTTTGTCGATACGCGGCGGGGTGCCTGTTTTCAGTCGTCCGTATCTGAAGCCGTGTGCTGCAAGATTTTCTGTCAAACCGGTAACCGGAGGCTCCGCAATCGTTCTGCCTCCCGGAAAATGGTTGAGGCCGATATGGATCAGCCCGTTCAGGAATGTTCCGCAGGTCAGAATGACTGCTTTTGCCGGTATCAGGGTTCCGGTTGACAGGCGAACGCCTGCAGCTTTTTTCGATTGGACATGGATTTCTGTAACCGTATCCTGCAGCAGATCGATATGCTCCTCTTTTTCGATGACCCGTCTCATGTACATCGAGTAGCGTGTCCGGTCAGCCTGTGCTCTTGGTGAATGCATCGCCGGGCCCTTGCTCAGGTTGAGCATCCGGAACTGAACGCCCGTGGCATCGATAGCCTTCGCCATCTCTCCCCCCAGCGCATCGATCTCGCGTGTTATCTGCCCTTTTGCAACGCCTCCGATAGCCGGATTGCAGGACATTCTGGCAAGCGCCGTAAGGTCTGAGCTGATCAGCAGGCAGGACATGCCGGATCTTGCTGCAGCCAGGGCGGCCTCGCATCCGGCATGTCCTCCGCCGGCAACGATAATATCATACATGAACAATACAATTATGTTTCACGTGGAACATTACGATTCGTTTAATGGTGTAGAGAGTAATTAGAACGTATTATCGACAGGAGTACTGATTTTTCTCTCTCTCCGTCTCCCTCAGGCATCCGCCAGCGGCAGGAGGGTTGCATTGCTTGCCTATAAGAGCAAATGTATTAAAAAAAAGCTCAACAGGTATTTCCCGGAGCGGGTGTTCAGGGCATTCGGTGAAGGTATCAGACCGGATTCAGGCAGAATAGCGATTGTCAGCCGTTTGTCTCTGCCGGCCTTCTCTTTCATGTGAAAAGAAAGTGCATGGGCGGTAACTGTGAGATGAAAAAATATTTGCATCGGGCTCTGTTTTTTTATATAATTATATAGTTATATAAAAAAACGTTTTCCGCAGCTGAGCAGGCTGATGCGACCCGCTCGTTCATTCCGGCACCAATTATGAAGAGACGAACCTTTCTGGAGCGCAGTTCCGTTGCTGCCGCGCTTGTTCTGTTGCGGCCTTCCTCGCTTATGGCGGCATGGAACGAAAAACATTTTCAGCAGGTTTCCATCGATAAAGCGTTCCTTGACGTTCTCGGTACGAAAGACCTTGTCAAATCCGGCAGCATCACCATTGCGGCCCCTCCGGTTGCGTCCGACAGCTCTGCGGTTCCGGTTGAAATCATCTCCGGAATCAGGGGCGATCAGCTCTATCTCTTCGTGGAAAGGAACGTTACGCCACTTGTCCTCAGCTGTGCCCTTCATGGCGGCGCTATCCCATTTCTTGCTCTTACGGTCAAGATGAGGGAGAGTTCGCTGCTTTACGCCGTTATCAGGGAAGGCGGGAAATACCATATGGCCTCGGTGCATGTCGATGTAGCGGTTCAGGCCTGCTGAAATCACGTCCACAACATATGTCAACGTGTTTATGAGAATACTCGCGAAAGAGGACGGGGGGATTGTCTCGCTCAAAGTCATCATTCCGCATCCGAACGAATCGGGTACGAGAAAGGACGAGTCGGGAAACGTTGTTCCTGCCTATTACATCAGGGAAGGCTCTGTTTTGCTGAACGGTCTGCCGCTTATCGAGCTGCAGCTTGGCCCTTCGGTTTCCAGGGACCCTTTTCTGCAGTTCAGGTTTGCCGGTAAAAAAGGAGACCGGCTCAATTTGCGGTTCATCGACAGCAGGAAGCAGGAATATGCCGCCGAAGCTGCGGTTGTCTGATTCTCCGGCTGGATGACGTCAGGGTTACAAAGGTGTTATGTGCGCTTCTCTTTCTTAACAATCAACCAGGAGAAACATATTATGCAGGTTACTATCAGATCGTTGCTGACGACCTGTTTCGTCTTTTCAGCTCTGCTTGGTGCTGGGGCTGAAGCTACAGCGGCAACAACGCCGGCTCAGAAAGAGGTCGAATCGAACCCCCGGGGGCAGATTCTTTCTCTTTCCTGCTCTTCCTGTCACGGTACTGACGGAAAAAGCGCGGGAGTCATCCCCTCGTTTTACGGGAAGTCGCCCGAGTACCTTGAGACCGCATTGAAGGATTTCAAGACAGGCAAGCGGTATTCAACCGTTATGGGCAGGCATGCCAAAGGGTATACCGACGAAGAGATCCATTTGATTGCGCAGTATTTCGGAACGGTCTGGCAGAACAACAAATAAGGGGGAGATGCAAATATGAGCCATAAAATTTCACGCAGGGATTTCAACAAGCTCCTGGTAACGGGAGTCGCCGGTTCCGCCCTCGGTATTTTCGGTACCATAAAGCCGGCATTTGCCGCACAGAAAAGGGTTGTCATTATCGGTGGCGGTTTTGGCGGTGCTTCGGCTGCCAAATACCTCAGGAAACTGGACCCTTCGATTGCCGTTACGCTTGTCGAGCCGAAAGCGACCTTCTATACCTGCCCGTTCAGCAACTGGGTGCTGGGAGGTCTGAGAACCATGGCCGATATCGGACAGACCTACACTGCCCTGAAAAGCAGGCACGGCGTCAATGTTCTGGTCGATTCCGCTACAGGTATCGATGCGGCCAAAGCTACGGTAACCCTGAAAAGTGGCAAGGTGCTTCATTACGACCGCCTCATCGTTTCACCCGGCATCGACTTCAAATGGAGTGCCATCGAAGGTTATAGCGAGGCTCTTTCGCGCACGAAAATGCCGCATGCCTATGAGGCCGGTTCCCAGACCATTCTCCTGCACAAACAGCTGCTTGCAATGAAAAACGGCGGCAGGGTCATTATCTGTCCTCCGGGCAACCCGTTCAGATGTCCTCCGGGACCCTACGAGAGGGCAAGCCTCATTGCTCATTACCTGAAAGCGAAGAAGCCGAAATCGAAAATTCTCATTCTCGATGCCAAAGAAAAGTTCTCCAAGCAGGGGCTTTTCAAGAAAGGATGGGATACGCTGTATCCCGGCATGATCGAATGGCGTTCAGGCCCGACCGGCGGAAAGGTTACGAAAGTTGACGCTGCTTCCATGAGCGTAACAACCGATTTCGGAGTGGAAAAGGGTGATGTCATCAATGTCATTCCTCCCCAGCAGGCAGGAAAGATCGCCTTCAAAGCCGGTCTGACCGATGCCTCCGGATGGTGTCCGGTCAATCCAAGCACCTTTGAATCGACGATTCATCCCGGTATTCATGTTATTGGCGACGCCTGTATCGCCGGCGCCATGCCGAAATCGGGTTTTGCCGCCAGCAGTCAGGGCAAGGTTGCTGCCGCTTCGATCATCAGGCTGTTCCAGGGCAAGGAGCCTGCACCGCCCTCTCTGGTCAATACCTGCTACAGTCTGATCGGAACCGATTACGGTATTTCCGTTGCCGGAGTTTACAGTCTCAGCCCTACCGGCATTATCGAGGTTCCCGGATCCGGAGGACTTACACCGATGGATGCCGATGCCGATCATCTCCGCGAGGAGGCGATGTTCGCTGAAGGCTGGTACAGGAACATTGCTCAGGACATCTGGGGATAAACGCCCGCACTCGATTTGCAAAGCCCGGTTTCAGCCGGGCTTTTTTTATGGGAATGCGCCGGAGGATGCATGCGCAATCAGCCGGGACCGGGGTTGATTGTTAATCACTACCCCGTTTTATATATTGGCTGAATTATTTCCATCGCGTGAAAAGCTTTATTACATAATGAAAAATAAACCATTCAACCTTTTTCTGATTGTTCTGGTAACAGCGGTATCTCTCTGGTCACTCTGGCCGACCTGGCGTGATTACTCGTTATCGCAACAGATGGACCGTTTCGCTTCGGCTGAAGACAGCCTGAAATTCAGCATCAGCCATCGTGACGAGATTGAAAATGCCCGCAGAAAAAGCCTTAAGCTCGGCCTCGATCTGAAAGGCGGGATGCATCTTGTCATGGAAGTCGACCAGGTAGATCTGTTCGAGCAGAAAGCATGGAACAAGGATGCCCGTTTCCACGCGATTATGGCGAAAGTAAGGCAGAAAGCCGCGACAAGCGACGCCGGAGTAATCGACCTGCTTGCCGCGGAGTTCAGGAAAGAGAATATCCGCCTGAGCCGTTATTTTTACGATATCCGCAACTCGGACAGGGAGATAACCGGCAAGCTCCAGAAGGAGTCGGAGGATGCGCTCACCAGGGCCAGGGAGATTATCCGTAACCGCATCGATCAGTACGGCGTTGCCGAGCCGGTGATAACCACCCAGGGAACCCGCCGCATCATCATCGAGCTTGCCGGGGTATCCGATGAAAACCGGGTGAGAAATCTCCTCAAGGGAACTGCAAAGCTGGAATTCAAGCTGCTGCGGGAGCCTGAAGTGCTGCTCAGGGTGCTTGACAAGCTGAACACGTCACTTGCATCGCAGGGCTCCGTTGCTTCGCCGGCTACCGTTCCCGATACGTCGGGCAGGGCCGTTCCGGCAGCCGGAACGCTTCTGACGGCACCGCCCAGAACTGCTGCAGCCGCCCGGCCGCTCAATGATGTGCTCACCGTACTGCAGAACGGAAATGTTTATGTCTCCGAGGAGTCGAGGGAGTTCGTATCACGGCTGTTCCAGCGCGACGACATCAAGGCGCTGGTTCCGCAGGACAGCGAACTGCTTCTTGCCGCGAAACCCGATCAGCTGCCGGATGGACGGAACTACTATTCAGTTTTTCTTGTCAGGAAAACCGCTGAGCTGACAGGAGGCGTCATCACCGAAGCCAAGGCTTCGTTCAGCGCTGAAGGAGCCCAGCCCGAAGTGCTCATGGAGATGAATTCAGAGGGTACGGCCAAGTGGGCCCGTATAACCGGGGCCAATATCGGCAAGCGGGTCGCCATTGTGCTGGACGGAGCGGTCTACAGTGCGCCGGTGGTTCAGTCCAAAATTCCGAACGGGAACTCCGTCATCAACGGGATCGGGAGCGTCGATGAGGCAAAAGATCTTGAGATCGTCCTGAAGGCCGGAGCACTGCCTGCACCGGTGAGGATCATGGAAGAGCGAACCGTGGGGCCGTCGCTGGGAGCCGATTACATCAGGGCAGGCATGCTTTCGATGATGTGGGGCTTCATAGCGGTATCGGTGTTCATGCTGCTCTACTACCGTACCGCAGGTATCGCGGCAGATATGGCTCTTGTCCTGAACATTCTTGTCGTACTTTCCGTGCTTGCCGGATTCAGCGCCTCGCTCTCGCTGCCGGGTATCGCCGGTATCGTGCTGACCATGGGCATGGCCGTTGACGCAAATGTGCTGATCAACGAGCGTATACGGGAGGAACTCGCCGAAGGGAAGTCGATCGTTTCGGCTGTGGCTGCAGGTTACGACAAGGCGTTCTCCTCCATTCTCGATTCGCACGTCACCACCCTCGCTTCGGCATATCTGCTCTACACCTTCGGTATCGGCCCTATCCAGGGGTTTGCCGTTACCCTTATGATCGGTACGGCGGCAAGCCTCTTTACCGCGGTGGTGGTAACAAAGGAGATTTTCACGTTCATGATTTCGAAAAACATACTTACAGACAAGAGCTTCGGTTAATCATTCAATGAGACACAAGCCATGAGGATTTTTCATAAGACCAGTTTTGATTTTATCAAATACCGCAAGATCGCATACGCTATTTCCATTATTCTTCTGCTTTCAGGCATGGTTTCCCTCGCATTCAGGGGGCTGAACTACGGCATCGATTTCAGGGGGGGTTCAGAGGTGGTGATTCGCTTCGAGAAGAACGTGGATGTCGGAAGCGTGCGCGCCGCACTCAAGGATGCCGGGGTTTCCGGAACGCTGAAACAGTACGGTATCGACCGCTCGTTTCTGCTCAGTACGGTGTTCAGCGGCCAGACCAATGAACTGAAATCACTGGTTTCCAATGCTTTCAAAAACCGGTTTCCGGAAAACAGCAACGAAATCGTGCGTATCGATTCTGTAGGTCCGAGCATCGCCTCCGACCTGAAATGGTCCGCGCTCAAGGCATTGCTCGGAGCTCTGGCCGCCATTCTGCTCTATGTCGGCGTCCGTTATGAGCTGAAATTCGCAGCTGCCGGAGTTGTCGCTATTTTTCACGACGTGCTTACGGTGCTTGGTATGTTCAGCATTCTCGGAGGGCTTTTCGCATTCATGCCCCTGGAAATAGACCAGAGCGTCATTGCGGCATTTCTTACCGTTGCCGGGTATTCCATTACCGATACCGTGGTGGTGTACGACCGCATCAGGGAGCGGATACGGGGGAAGAAGCCGTCGGAATACGAAGCCATTTTCAATGAAAGCATGAACCAGACGCTCAGCCGGACCATCATTACCGGAGGAACGACACTGCTCAGTGTGCTGATTCTCTTCATTTTCGCCGGTCCGGCAATCAGGGGTTTCGCTTTTGCCGTTTTCTCAGGCATCCTTATCGGAACCTACTCATCCATTTTTGTTGCCGCACCGCTGGTCTATGACTGGCTGCGGATGACAAAGTCGTCGGTAAAGCTCAGGGGCGGCAGTGCGGCATAGGATGCGGGAGAGTGTAACAAAACAATATCAAGCAAGGAGTTATGAGCATGAAGAGCATGAAAAAAGTCAGGACGGCGGTCTATGCACTCTGTCTGCTGTTTCTGACGGGCAATGCCGGGAGCGCCGAGGCGCAGACCGTTGACAGGATAGTAGCCGTGGTCGGAAACGAGGTCATACTCCGTTCGGAACTCGATGAGCGGGTGATGATGACCAGATTCCAGTATCCCGAACTGAAAGCCGATAAAAACCTTCCGGAGAAGGTTCTGAACTCGCTGATCGACCAGAAGGTCATTCTCGCCAAGGCGAAGATCGACAGTACCGATATCGATGAGGCCTCGCTTGACGGACTTGTGGCCGAGAGGATGAAGGTGCTTGCCTCCCGATTCTCTTCCAGAGAGGAGATGGAATCACGTTTCGGCAAGAGCGCGCTGCTGATCCGTCAGGAACTGCGTCAGGAGGTGAAAAACCAGCAGCTTGTCGAAACCCTGCGCAGAAAGAAGATGGCAGGCGTCTCCGTCAGCAATGAAGAGACCCTGGCATTCTACCAGGCAAATAAAAGCAGGCTCCCGGTTATCCCCGAAGGTGTTTCGGTGTCGCAGATTCTCAGGTATCCCGGTGTTACGGCTGAAAACCGTGCGGCCGCACGGGCCATGATCGAGAAAGTGCAGGCGGAACTCAAGGGCGGCGCCGATTTCGGTGAGCTTGCGAAAAAATATTCACAGGACCAGGGTTCAGCCCCGACCGGAGGGGATCTCGGCTATGTACAGAAAGGCGAACTGATCCAGAGTTTTGAGGACGCGGCCTTCGCGCTCAAGGAAGGCAGGATTTCCGATATCGTTGAAACCCGTTACGGCTTCCATATCATCCAGCTGCTCAACAAGGAGAGCAATACCCTTCATGTGCGCCATATACTTATCGGTTTCGACCGCTCGAAGCACGATGACGAGGGCGCTATGGCGACACTTCGCACCATAAAGGCCGACGTCCTTGCAGGCAAGGCGTCCTTCGCCGATATGGCCCTTAAATATTCCGAGGATCCGGTTTCCGCAAAAACCGGCGGCGCCGTGCTCTCCTCCTCTTCCTCGAAGAGCGTTTTTCCGCTTTCTTCGCTTCGTTCGCCGCTCAAAGAGGTTGTCGGCAAGCTTAAAAGGAACGGTGATATCAGCGATCCGTTGAAAATCGATTCTCCCCAGGGTGGATCGTTCTATGCGATATTCCGGCTGAACGAAAAAATCACCGCCCATCAGCTCGATGCCCGGCAGGATTATGCCCTGCTTGAAGAGCTTGCTCTCGACAACAAGAGGCAGCGGGTTTACGAAGCGTGGCTGCAGCAGCTCCGCAAAGAGGTGACGGTGCGGAAATCAGACATCTAGACGCCGGACATACCGGGCGTTTTTTTCGATGAAATCCCTTCGGGGTTCAACCTTGTCTCCCATAAGCGTGGAAAATACCAGATCGGCTTCCATGGCGTTTTCCACGCTTACCTGCAGAAGAGACCGGTGTGCAGGATCCATGGTGGTGCTCCACAACTGTTCGGGGTTCATTTCGCCGAGACCCTTGTAGCGCTGGATGTGCACCGTCGCCTTGCCTTTCTGCATTTTCTTCATCGACTCGATAATGGTGTTTCGTTCATCATCGTCCCATGCGTACTGCTGGTCCTTGCCTGATTTGACCAGATAGAGCGGAGGCTGTGCGATGAAAACCTTTCCCGCTTCGATGAGGGAGCGCATGTACCTGAAGAAAAATGTCAGCAGCAGGGTTCTGATATGCGCACCATCGACGTCGGCATCGGTCATGATGATGATTTTTCCGTAGCGGAGCTTTTCGGGAGAGAACTCCTCTTCGCCGAAGCTGGTGCCGAGAGCCAGAATAATGGTCTTGATCTCCTCGTTTTCCAGCATCTTGTGCAGTCGGGCTTTCTCGACATTGAGGATTTTGCCCTTTAGAGGAAGGATTGCCTGGAAACTGCGGTCCCTGCCCTGTTTGGCGCTGCCGCCCGCCGAATCGCCCTCAACGATGTACAGTTCGCAATGCTCCGGATCGTTGATCGAGCAGTCTGCCAGTTTTCCCGGCAGGCCTGAGCTTTCAAGCACCGATTTCCGGCGGGTCAGTTCCTTGGCCTTTCTTGCCGCTTCCCGCGACATGGCCGCACCTTTTACCTTTTCGATAATCAGTTTGAGCACATTGGGGTTGCTTTCGATAAACTCGGCAAGCTGCTCGTTGACGATACTCTCGACGATGCTCTGCGTTTCGGAGTTTCCGAGTTTCGTCTTGGTCTGCCCTTCAAATTGCGGCTCGGCGACCTTGACGGAAATCACAGCCGTGAGGCCCTCCTTGAAATCGTCTCCGGTCAGGGTTATTTTCAGGTTTTTCAGCAGATCGTTTTTCTGGGCATAGGCATTCAGTGTACGGGTGAGCGCCTTGCGGAAGCCGGTTACGTGCGTTCCGCCCTCATGGGTATTGATATTGTTCACGTAGCTGAAAACGTTCTCCTGATAGGAGTCGTTGTACTGCAGGGCCAGCTCGACAATGGTGGAGTCGCGTTCGCCGTAGATATAGACCGGCTCCTTGAGCAGCTTGATGCGGCTCTGGTCGGTAAACTGGACAAACTCCTTGAGTCCGCCTTCATAATGGAATATCTCATCGTTGCCCTCGCTGTCCTGGACGGTAATGCAGAGCGTTTTGTTCAGGAACGCCAGTTCGCGCATGCGGTCGATAATGATATCCTTGCGGAACTCGGTCGCCTTGAAAATCAGATGATCGGGTTTGAAGGTGGTTTTCGTGCCGCGCTGGTCAGAAGGGCCGATATCCCTTACGTCACCCTGGGGCACTCCGCGTTCATAGCGCTGGAAATAAGCCCGTCCATCGCGGTACACCTCTACCTCGCACCACTCCGAAAGTGCGTTCACAACCGATGCGCCGACACCGTGCAGACCTCCCGATACCTTATAGGCGCCCTTGTCGAACTTGCCGCCGGCCCCGATGAGGGTCATCACCAGCTCGAGAGCCGATTTCTTTTTTTCGGGGTGTATGTCCACGGGAATGCCTCTTCCCCTGTCGATGACGGTAACCGAGCCGTCCGGGTTCAATGCTACAAAGATATAGTCGTTGTAGCCGCCAAGGGTTTCATCGATGGAGTTGTCGACAATCTCGTAAACAAGATGATGGAGTCCTCTGCTGTGGACATCGCCGATATACATTGCAGGCCGCAGGCGCACATGCTCAATGCCGTCGAGGACCTGGATATTGGTTGCTGCGTAGGAAGATGGGGTCTGGGTACCGGTTTCAGGCATAATCTCTCGTAAAGTGACTGAGTGAAGAAAATAAACCACAAGATAACAAAATTAGCGGATTAGCGCTATCGGTGCATGCTCAGGGACTTACCGGATTTCATCCCAGAATGCGTCCGTGAAGTGCTCGATGGTGAACGACGCGATTCGGTCGCCGGACATGCTGTCGGCAAGAATTGCAATCACGTCGAACCTGCAGTCGGGTTCACGGTTTTCAAGGGTGAGCAGGTAGGCTCTGGCCGCCTTGATGATCTCCTTCTGTTTCTGCGGGGTGACCGATTCCACCGGGTGCCCCTTTTCGAGGGAGCCTCTGGTTTTCACCTCGATAAAACAGAGCGTGCGGCCGTCGAGGGCTATAAGGTCGATCTCGTTGCGGCGATACCGGAAATTCCGGACGACAACCCGGTATCCTTTTGATGCGAGATACTCCGCTGCAAGCTGTTCCCCCTGCCTGCCAAGCGAATGCGGGTCGTGATCCATGCGCTCTCTCCTCTACTTTTCTCCGAGCTGTTTGAGCCGGAAGCTGTTCCGGTGAATGGGGCATCTGCCGTATCGGGCAATCGCCCGGATGTGCTCCCCGGTCGGGTAACCGAAATGACGCTCGAAACCGTACCGGGGATACGTTCCGGCATAAGCCTTCATGACGGAGTCCCTTGATGTTTTGGCAAGCACCGAGGCGGCTGCAATCGAGAATACCTTCGAGTCGCCCTTCACGATGGTTTCATAGGGTACGGGCAGGAGCGGTCTGAACCGGTTGCCGTCGACAAGCAGCAGTTCGGGAGGCTCGGGCAGCGCCGCCACGGCGTTGTTCATGGCCAGCATTGTTGCCTGGAAGATGTTCAGGCGGTCGATCGTGTCAGGCTCAACTGCGGCGACCGCCCAGAAGAGTGCGGCTTCCTTTACGGCAGGAGCAAGTTTTTCGCGGAGTTCCGGAGAGAGCTTTTTCGAGTCGTTGATCGCCGCAAGCGGCCCGTTATCAGGACTGAACCAGCGGGGAAAGACCACGGCTGCAGCCACAACCGGTCCGGCAAGCGGCCCTCTTCCTGCCTCGTCGATGCCGCAGACGAGCGACGTGTCTTGCCAGATCGGATATTCGTAATCGGTGTTCATGTTCTTCTTTTTTCCAGGGGGGGCCTGCGTCATTATCCCGTAATATAGCCGAATCTCCGGTAATAAAGCGGGAGGCGGCTTCCTTTCCGTCCGGCCGCAGGGCATGTTGCTGTTTCCTGTTATAATTTCTTATCTTGACCGTTGGCCTGCAAGCCGGTTATCCTGCCTGTGCGGCTTTCGGTTCGCATGCCTGAAGCCGCAGCCGACAGTGACCGGCCCTTCCGTTTCCGTACTCCGGATTGCATCAATCGCCTTTTGTTTCGATAGAGAACGGAACGCGCCATCCGGAACCTTTGTCCTTACCGGGCGAGTTGTGACAGGGGGGGATTCCGTCAGGCAACGAACATCGATGCAGCCTTCGGTTTCCGGGGCTGCAATGGAATGGGAACAATTATAAAAGGGGGTTTCCCCGGTTACTACCATTATAAAAGAGTTTTCAGATGAAGAAGAGTATGAACAAACAGCTCCTCATGAACAAGATCGGCGATGAGATACAGGTTGCGCTTGTCGAAGAGGGCCGCCTTGCAGAGTTGACGATCGAGCGTCCCGAAAGTCGCCGGAGTATCGGCGATATCTATCTCGGACGGGTGCACAAGGTTGTTGAAGGCCTGAAGGCCGCATTTGTCGATATCGGCCAGAAATCCGACGGGTTTCTGCATTTTTCCGATGTAGGCACCACCAGCGAGGATTACCGCGCGCTCATTGAAGATGACGACGACGATGAAGCCGGTGTGGGAGAGGACGGTGAAGGCGAAGGTGGCGAAATGCCCGAAATCGCCGACGCTCCGGAACCCTCCGTGGTATCGGCGCCGGTAAGGCCACAGCAGCGTAATGGCGGGCGGAAGGTGCAGGCAACCGAAGAGGAAAAGGCTGAAAAACGGCAGTCCTATACCCAGATGATAGCAGGCAAGCTCAAGCCAAACGACTCGATTCTTGTTCAGGTTATCAAGGAGCCGATCAGCAGCAAGGGCTCCCGTCTTACCTCCGATATCACCATAGCCGGACGCTTTATGGTGCTTCTGCCGTTCGGCGGAGGCCAGGTTGCCGTTTCTCGCCGGGTTGTGGTCCGCAAGGAGCGGGCCCGCCTGAAAAAGCTTGTGCGCTCGATGCTTCCCGAAGGTTTCGGCGCCATCATCCGCACCGTGGCCGAGCATCAGGAGGAGTCGCTTCTCAAGCAGGATCTGGAGAAGCTGCTCGCCAAATGGGTGCAGATCGAGGAGAAACTCAAGGATGCCGCTCCGCCGCAGCTGATTTTCAAGGAAGATACCATTATCTCCAGCGTACTGCGCGACTCGCTCACCTCCGACGTGACCGAAATCGTTGCCAACTCCCCTGTCATCTACAAGGAGACCCTCAACTATATCCAGTGGGCGGCTCCGGAAATGGAAAAGAATGTCTCCCTCTATCAGGGCAAACTGCCTCTTTTCGAGGGCTACAACATTGCCAAGGATGTCGAATCCATCTTTTCACGCAAAGTCTGGCTGAAATCCGGAGGATACATCATCATCGAGCATACCGAAGCCATGGTTGTGGTCGACGTCAACAGCGGGCGATATGCCGCCAAGCGCGAGCAGGAGGAGAACTCCCTGAAAACCAACCTCGAAGCTGCGCGCGAGATTGTCCGCCAGCTCAGGCTGCGTGACATAGGCGGAATCATCGTGGTCGATTTCATCGACATGCTCGACCCGAAAAACTCCAAAAAAGTTTACGATGCCATGAAGACGGAGCTTCGCAACGACCGGGCGAAATCGAACATCCTTCCGATGTCCGATTTCGGCATCATGCAGATCACCCGGGAGCGCATCCGTCCGAGCCTCATGCAGCGCATGGGCGACCAGTGTCCGGCATGCGGCGGCACAGGGGTCGTGCAGGCGCGCTTCACCACCATCAACCAGGTCGAACGGTGGCTGCGCAAATACGCCCTGCAGCAGTCCATGAAATTCCAGCAGCTCGATCTTTACGTAAGCCCCACTGTTGCCGAACCGCTGAAGAATACCGAGATGAAAACCGAACTGAAATGGTTTCTCCAGCACATGGTTTTTGTCCGGGTCAAACAGGACGAAAGCCTGCGCAGTGACGATTTCCGGTTCTACAGCCGAAAGAACAATAAAGATATTACCGCCGAATACGGCGATCTCTAACTTACCGTACCCGTTGCCATGTCATCATCACACGAATCGTTGAAGAAGGATATTCTCTCACTCTCATCCGCAGGTTCTGCAGAGCTTGCAGCGAACTCCGACGCCCGGCGGATTTTCATGGAATTCAAGCAACTGCTCAATGACGGCGCCGTCAGGGCAGCCGAAAAAACAGACGGAGTATGGGTTGTGAACTCGTGGGTCAAACAGGGGATTCTGATCGGTATGCGTCTCGGCAGGCTGATCGAAGCCACGGTGGCTCCAGACGGCAACCTCGGCGATTTTTCCTTTATCGACAAGGATACCTGGCCTCTGAAAACGATTACCCTCGAGCATAACGTGCGTATTGTCCCCGGCGGTTCGTCCGTTCGTGACGGCGCCTATCTGGCACCCTCGGTCGTGATGATGCCCCCCGCTTACGTCAATGTCGGCGCCTATGTCGATGCCGGCACCATGATCGACTCCCACGCTCTTGTCGGCAGCTGCGCACAGGTCGGCAGAAACGTGCATCTCTCGGCCGGCGTTCAGGTCGGGGGTGTGCTTGAGCCGGTAGGCGCCATGCCGGTCATCATCGAGGATGATGTCATGGTTGGAGGCAACTGCGGCATCTACGAAGGCACCATTGTGCAGGATCGGGCCGTTATCGGTACCGGAGTGATCCTGAACGGATCGACTCCGGTTTACGATCTTGTCAACGGAACCATCCACCGCAAAAGCGCGGAAGGTCCGCTGGTGATCCCCGCGGGAGCGGTCGTTGTGGCGGGATCGAGAAAGATCAGGGGCGAATTCGCAGCGGAACACGGCCTTTCGCTCTACACGCCGGTTATCGTAAAATACCGCGACGAAAGGACCGACAGCGCCACTGCGCTCGAACAGGCGCTGCGTTAGCAGGTATCGGAGGAAGAACAGTTCCGGCATATCCCGTGCCGGGCTGCTCCCGGGAGTCCTTCAGGCGGAAGCGGGGCAGGCAGGCTGTGAGGACTGAAGGAGAAAAGGTCGATCAATAAAGATACCGGTTCATGAAAACTCCATCACTCTGTAAACGGGCCTTCGCCGGACTGGCGACGGTACTCCTTTTCAGCTTTGTTCCGGCAGCTCCCCTTTCGGGGGGTTCCCGGATAGAGCCGGACAGCGAGTTCCGGGAAATAGCCAGAGGAATCGATCTTTTCGGCGACATCTACCGTGAGCTTTCTGCGAACTATGTCGAGCCTCTCGACGTCAGCGCCCTGATGTATGCCGCTATCGACGGCATGCTGGCGGCTCTCGACCCCTACACGGTTTTTCTCGATGAGAGTCAGTCGGAGGAGCTTGGCGAACTTACCAGCGGCCAGTATACCGGCATCGGAATCAGCATGGCCCGGTTCAGCGGTAAAATCTATGTGACCTCGGTGCTCGACGGCTACCCCGCCGGAAAAGCCGGTATCAGGACCGGCGACAGGATAGTGCAGATCAACAGCCGTCCGGTGCGGGGAAAAACCCTCGATGAGATCAGGGAGATGATCAAGGGAACCTCGGGAACCAGCCTTACCATGAAGATCGAACGGGAGGGAGGGCGTTCGCCGGGCGTCCTGTCGCTTTCCAGAGAGGAGGTCCGTGTCAGCACGGTCTCCTATGCGGGCATTATCGGCAGAACCGGTTATATCGAGCTTGGAAGTTTTACCAGCCACTCCACCGAAGACATTCGTCAGGCCGTGGAAAAACTGCTGCGTCAGGCCTCCGGCGACCGGCAGCCGATGAACGGGCTTGTTTTCGATCTGCGGGGCAATCCAGGCGGCCTGCTCACCGCAGCCGTCGAAATCTCTTCGCTGTTCGTGGAGAAAGGAAGTACCGTCGTCACCATTCGGGGCCGGACGCCCGAATCGGAAAAAATCTATAAAACGGAACAGCTTCCGCTTGCCGCCGGGCTTCCGCTCGCCGTGCTTATCAACCGGGAGAGCGCTTCCGCCGCCGAAATCGTGTCGGGAGCCATACAGGACCTCGACAGGGGCGTTGTGCTCGGGGAGCGCTCCTACGGCAAGGGACTGGTGCAGTCGGTGGTCAGGCTGCCGTACGACAACACCCTCAAGCTGACTACCGCAAAATACTATACGCCCTCGGGTCGTCTGATCCAGAAGTCACGCAGCGACAGCGCTTCGGTACGCGACGTTCTCAGGAAAAACCACGACCCTAAAGCGTTGCCGGTCTATTACACCACAGGAAAACGCAAGGTCTACGGCGGGGGGGGGATAGCGCCCGATGTCACGGTGCAGGGCGTCGAGCGCTCCGAATATGAACAGGAACTCCGCAGCAAAGGCCTGATCTTTCTGTTTGCCGCACACTACCGGGCACAGCACCCCGCAGCGCCCGACAAGCCGATCGGGCAGGCGGCGCTCATGGAGGCTTTTGCCGGGTTTCTCCGGCAGGAGAAGTTTTCCTTCACTTCCGCTCCCGAACGCAGGCTCGGTGAGCTGGAAGAGAGTATCCGCACCGAACAGGCTGGAAGCGGCATCGGCGCTCCGAAAAGCATCGAAGGGCTGAAACTCGAACTTGCGGATCTGAAGCGGAAAAAAATCGAAGGGGAATCAGGGCGGGTGGCCCGGCTGCTCGAACTTGAAATCATGCGCCACTACAACGAAACCGAATCCCGCAAGGCCGAACTTTCGGATGATCCTGTTTTTCAGAGAGCGCTCACCCTGCTTGCCGATCCGAAAGCGTATTCACGAATGCTCAGGCCCTGAAAGGGTTCTCATCCGCGCCTCGTACCATCTGGTCTGCCGGTGGATGCCGAGCACGATCATGAGGTTGCTGACGGTGAGCAGGCTCTCAGCCGAGCCGTGCAGCAGGTCGTCATGCGAAAGCGAATGGAATCCCCGCACCTCGGTGGCAAGGAACATGAAGAAGACGGTTACGGCAATAAACACGAGAACGAACCAGAACCCGGCTATCGTCAGTCCTGAAAATACCGAAGGGTCCTTCCTGCGAACCATGATCATCGCGACGAGAAAGGAGATGTAGACCACACTTGAAATCTGCAGAATCGCGTCGAAAATATCGTCGCCCATATAGGACTGGGGTTTGCCTGCAATCATGACGGCGCCAATGCAGCCAACGACGCCAGATGCCGGTGATGGCACGCTCCGTTTGAGAATCCGCAGCGTCGCCCAGAGCATCGAGATGCTGCCCAGCAGGTTGATGGTTTCCGAAAGATCCAGCAGCAGCGGGATGCTGTCCGTGGTGATGTGGTAGGCGAGCACGAAAAAGCTTCCGAACCAGTGAGGCAGCATCGACAGTCCGAAAAACCGGATATCCGCACGGCCGGTGATCCGTCCGTACCGGTACATCATGAGTGCCGCCATGCCCCATTCCAGTGAGGATGAAAGATGGATGAACCAGTTCGGCAGCGAGAGCAGCCCCAGCCAGGCATGGCCCATAGGCGTGATCGGTTAAGGTCTATAATGATGATGCAGGCGGCTTTCCCGAAGGTCAGCTTCCCTTTATCAGGTGATAGATGTTTTTGGAAAAGATTTTCATCTGTGTCGACCAGGGAGCAGGGACCATTTTTTTATAGAGATAGGAATCGAAGGTGATCTGCTGTACGTCGTCGTCGGCGCATATGGCAACAAAGCTCTCCCTCAGGCGGTCATTTCGGTAATAGACGGCCTGCAGCACCTCCAGACCGAAAAAAATCGGGGCATAGAGCCTGCGGAACCCTGTCTCGTAGTTCGAGAGCGGAGCGCCCTGTTTGATGTGCCCGATCATGGCCTCTGCCCCAAGCTTCCCGGAACGCATGGCAAAAAAAATCCCCTCGCCGTTTGCCGGCGTGACGAGCCCTGCAGCATCCCCGACAAGAATGGCTTTCTCTCCCGAAAACGATTTGCGGGGCTTCATGGGTATTTTCGCCGCCTCATCAAGATAGGGCTGGTCGGCGATCCCGATCTTTTCGACGAACCGTTTCTGCAGCGCCTTGATGTTGTGCCGGTTATCCTCCGTTCCGGTTCCGATGGCCAGGTGGTCGGCCTTGGGAAAAATCCATCCGTAAAAATCGGGAGAAACCTCCCCGTCGAACCAGATTTCCACGATATCGCTGAACTGCTCGATGGCAGGCGTGTATCTGAAGCGCTGCTGCATGGCGATCACCTTGAGCTCGTTTGGCGGAAAGCCCAGCTCATCTGCGGTTTTCGAGTTCGCTCCGTCAGCCCCGATGATATAGCGGGCCTCCACAGGAGCAGCCTTGTCGTTGAGGGTGGAGATGAGAAATCCGTCTCCCGAGGGCCTGATCGATTTCATCAGGGCTTCGACGACGGTGGCTCCGGCACGGGCGGCTTCGGCCCGCAGATGGCGATCGAATCTCTCCCGGCGCACCATGCCGACATAGCCGTTCGGCATATTCATTTCGATGATCCGTCCTTTCGGAGATCGGGCCCGCATATGGGAGAGCTTTTTTTCAACCAGTTCGGGGGGAATGGCGAACTCTTCGATAAGTCCCAGCGGAATGGCGCCGCCGCAGGGTTTCACATTCTCCAGATTCCGTTCGAAGAGAACCGTCGAAATTCCGGCTCTGGCAAGCTCGGCGGCAGCAACGGCGCCTGAGGGTCCTCCTCCTATGACAGCAACATCGTAACGCATGATTTCGGAACGGGATTGGTTGACAGGGTTTTTTACATGAGTTTTTCGGCCAGAAACAGCTTCGCGCCGGCCATGGCGATCCGCTCCTGGGTTGCGGTGTCGCGATAGCGCACGGTCACGGTCTGGTCTTCCAGCGTCTGATGATCGACGGTGAAGCAGAACGGGGTGCCGATCTCATCCTGGCGGCGATAGCGCTTGCCGATGGATGCCGCATCGTCATACTGCACCAGGAACGATGCCGAGAGCTCGCTGCGGAGCTGTTCAGCTTTTTCTCCCATCTCTCCTTTTTTCACGAGCGGCAGTACTGCAGCCTTTACCGGCGCCACCTTCGGCGACAGCCTGAGCATGACGCGCTGTTCCCCGTCGACGACATCTTCGTTGTAGGCATCCGAGAGCAGCGCGAGGAAGAGCCTGTCGCATCCGGCGGAAGTTTCAACCACGTAGGGTAAATAGCGCTCTCCGGTTACCTGGTCGATATATTCCATGTTCTTGCCCGAATACTGCTGGTGCTGGCTCAGGTCGAAATCGGTCCGCGAATGGATTCCCTCGATCTCCTCGATGCCGAAGGGGAACTCGAACTTGATGTCGTAGGCAAGGTCTGCGTAATGCGCCAGTTTGTCGTGTTTGTACCAGTGCAGTTTTTCGGGACTGATGCCGAGATCGCTGACGTACCAGGCAAACCGCCGCTCTCTCCATGCCTCGAAAGCTTCGAGCTGCGTGCCGGGTTTGACGAAATACTGCATCTCCATCTGCTCGAACTCCACCATGCGAAAGATGAAATTGCCCTTCACGATCTCGTTTCGAAAGGCCTTGCCGATCTGCGCGATGCCGAACGGCACCTTCATGCGCGACGATTCGCGCACGTTGTGGAAGTTCACGAAAATGCCCTGTGCGGTCTCGGGGCGCAGGTAGACGACGCCCGACGTGTCGGCTACGGCGCCCATGCTGCACTGGAACATCAGGTTGAACTGGCGCACCTCGGTCCAGTCGCCCGATCCGGTATCCGGCGCCTTGATCGCCTCGCCGATAATCAGCTCGTAAAGCGCCCTGTTCGCATCCGGAGCAGCGGAAACAGCTTCGTAGGCGGCCTGTACCCTGTCGGCCTGTTCCGTTTTGCCGTCTCGGCGCAGTTTTTCGATATGGTTCTCGATCAGATGATCCGCCCTGTAGCGCCGCTTGGTGGTGCGGTCGTCGATCATTGGATCGTTGAAGCTCGCAACATGGCCGGACGCTTCCCACACGGTGGGGTTCATCATGATCGAGGCGTCTATGCCGACGATGTTTGCCTGGCGGCGGGTCATCGCGTTCCACCACAGATCCTTGATGTTCTTCTTCATCTCGCTGCCGAGCGGGCCGTAATCGAAGCAGGAGGAGAGCCCCCCGTAGATCTCCGACGACGGAAAAATGAACCCGCGGCGCTTGGCCAGCGAAACCAGTTTATGCATGACTTTATCGGGAGCCAGACTCGTGTTCTGCACCCGTTTCTCTTCGGAATTGCTCATCGTTCGTTCGAAAAGTTTTAATAAAAACGCCGGTATGCCTGTTCAACAGGATAAAACATTGAATATAAGAAACCAAGCAGGATAAAACCGAGGTTATCGGAGCGCCGCGACGCAGGAAGATGCGGCGATGGCTCTCCGCCGCCGACCGCAGCGGCGGGGCTGCAGTGACCGTTCGCTTTCCCGGCGGTCGCGTGGCCCTCAGCCGGTCTGGATTTCGGTTTTGAGGGAGATCTCTTCGAGTACGGCGCTGACGTAGATGCAGCGTTCGAGAGGGCCGGCGTAGACCACGGTGCGGCCCTTGAGGTGCACTTCCCAGGTGAGTTTTTCGGCTTTCGAGCGGCTGCAGTTCACAGCCTTGATGATCTGAAAGATCACCTCGTCGAAAGAGTGATCGTCATCATTGAAGAGTACGACGCGGTAAGCGTCCAGTCCGGCGGTACCGGCTGTTTTTTCGCTTTGAAGCGTTTCCGGGTTTTCAGCTGACGCTGTCCACTGTTTCGACATGATATTACAGCTACATCTATTGAAGAACTACCGGTTCGAGAGCCCTGAGGCTGAATGCCGAGGCTGAAACCTCCATGCGGTAGCGGGCTCCTACCGGAATGGTCATGAGGTTGCAGATATGGCCGTACGAAAGCCCGCGCATGACGGGACCTTCCGGGTGGGCATGCTGGCAGTAGTAATCGAAAATTTTCTCAAGCCGTATATTCTCGCCGTTTCTTTCCGGTTCGCCCGTGAACTGGCCGAGCAGGATGCCGCGGCTTTCTGCCAGAAGGCCGGCATTGCCGAGATGCGACAGCATTCTGTCGATACGGTATGCCGGTTCGTTGATGTCCTCGATGAAGAGCAGGGTATCCCTGAACGGAGGAAGATAGGGCGTGCCGATCATCGACGACAGCACGGAAAGGTTTCCTCCGATCAGCCGTCCTTCAGCGCATCCTTCCCTGACGCAGGTTACCGGATGACTCTCATGGTTCAGGAGCGAAAGCGCATAGGCCGGAGAGGTGAGCATGCCCCAGAAATGCTCTTCGGTATAGGCGGTCGGCCCGTGCAGTTCCGTTGCAAGCATCGGTCCGGAAAAACTGATCATCCCTGTTTTTGAAAAGATCGCCAGCGACAGGGCGGTGATGTCTGAATAGCCTACAAGGATTTTGGGATTTGCGGCAATGAGGCCGTAATCTATTTTTTTCAGCAGCCGGTAGGAGCCGGCTCCCCCTCTCAGGCAGATGATCGCTGCGACCGAAGGGTCGCCGAACATGCCGTGCAGATCCTGCAGCTTCTCTTCGTCGGCGATGGCCGGATCGGTATCGATACGGTTGAGATGGATCGAGGGTTTTACCCGGTAGCCGTTTTTTTCGAGATAGGTTACCGCCTGCTGGATTCTGTCGGGGAAGGAGCAGTGTGATGAGGGAGATATGAGCCCGATGGTGTCTCCCCTGCGCAGGGCTTTCGGTACAAGCGTTTTCATACAAGCAAAAAACATCAGCAGGTTTTACGCTGCTGATGTTTTTTTACGATTGAGATGAAATCAGGCAATATTTTCGGTAAGCAGAATAGCCTTGTTGCCGCTCACCTCAAAAAAACCGTCTGCCACGGTAAAGCTTTTTTCGCTCTTGTCGGCCAGCACGATTTTCACCTTGCCGCTTTTCAGGGCGGAAAGCAGTGGCGCATGGTTTTTCATGACCTGAAAGAGGCCGTCCTGTCCTGGCGCCGTAACGCTCGTGACCTCTCCGGAAAAGAAAAGTTTCTGCGGCGTTACAATGTCGATTTCAAACCCTTTGTCGGTAGTCGCCATGATTAATCAGAGGTTATTACAGGGTTTTTGCTTTTTCAACAGCTTCCTCGATGGTGCCGACAAGGTAGAAGGCATTTTCAGGCAGATTGTCGTGTTTGCCTGCAATGATCTCCTTGAAGCCCTTGATGGTCTCTTCGAGTTTGACGTACTTGCCGGCAAGACCGGTGAAGGCCTCCGCGACGAAAAACGGCTGTGAAAGGAAGCGCTGCACTTTTCTTGCCCTTGACACGACAAGCTTGTCCTCGTCGCTGAGCTCGTCCATACCGAGAATGGCGATGATGTCCTGAAGATCCTTGTAGCGCTGCAGGATCTGCTTGACGGCCTGGGCGGTGTTGTAGTGGTCGTCGCCGACGATGTTCGGGTCGAGAATGCGCGATGTCGAGTCGAGAGGATCGACAGCCGGATAGATGCCGAGCTCTGCAATGGAACGCGAAAGCACCGTCGTTGCATCGAGGTGGGCGAACGCGGTTGCAGGAGCCGGATCGGTAAGGTCATCCGCAGGAACATAGATGGCCTGAACAGAGGTGACGGAACCGTTCTTTGTCGAGGTGATCCTGTCCTGGAGTTCGCCCATCTCGGTCGCGAGGGTCGGCTGATAGCCCACGGCGCTCGGCATGCGTCCGAGAAGCGCGGATACCTCGGAACCTGCCTGGGTGAACCGGAAAATGTTGTCGATGAAGAGAAGCACGTCGCGGTTTTCCTCATCACGGAAGTATTCTGCAATGCTCAGGCCGGTCAGTGCAACCCGCTGACGGGCTCCGGGAGGCTCGTTCATCTGGCCGAACACGAGTGCGGTTTTTTCGATAACGCCGGACTCCATCATTTCATGATAGAGATCGTTTCCTTCGCGGGTACGCTCACCGACACCGGCGAATACGCTGAAGCCGGACTGCTGTTTGGCGATGTTGTTGATCAGCTCCATGATGAGCACGGTTTTGCCGACGCCGGCACCACCGAAAAGACCGGTTTTTCCACCCCTTGAGTACGGTTCGAGAAGATCGATGACCTTGATGCCGGTTTCAAACATCTCGGCTTTGGTCGAAAGGTCTTCGAACTTCGGAGCGGAGCGGTGGATCGAGTAGGTTTTTTTTGTTTCGACCGGGCCTTTGCCGTCGATAGGGTCGCCTACGACGTTGAGCATCCGTCCGAGGACTTCGGAGCCGACAGGAACCTGAATGGATTTGCCCGTGTTGACGACGCTGATGCCTCTGACCAGGCCGTCGGTGCTTTCCATGGCAACCGTACGGACGCGTTCTTCTCCGAGATGCTGCTGGGTTTCGAGAACCAGCCTGGAGCCGTCGGGCCGGACAATGTAAAGTGCATCCAGAATCGACGGGAGTTGTCCTTCAGGAAAATCTACGTCAACAACAGGACCGATGATCTGGGAAATCTTACCTTCTTGCATAGTGACAGTGTGGATAGGATTTTATGGTGAAATCAAACGTTAGGATTATCCGGTAACGGCTCTTGAGAAATGCGGTGTATCACGTTTTTTTAAGGCGATTACGCGATATTTTCCGGATGCGAGCCACCTGCGGGACTCGAACCCACGACCTACTATTTACGAAACAGTTGCTCTACCAGCTGAGCTAAGGTGGCGTTGGCCATTTCAAAAATAAAGCCGAAATATAGTTTATTTATCATTGAATAGCAAAGATTAATCAGGCGAAGCAAGCGCCTTTTAAAAAACGCAGGAATTGTATATTAAAAGGAGTCAGAAATGTATATTTGCACTTTTAACGATTGAAAACGATACGATAATGATCGCAGGTACAATGCTGATGGTGAAAAGAGTGCTCTCAGGCCCGGCTGTTTTTGCGGCGGCCCTGATGGTGCTGTTCATGACTTGCTCAGCCGGTGCGGCTCAGGCGCCCCTTGCTCCGGCATTTTCAGCCGTCGGCATGGACGGAAAAACGGTTTCTTCCCGCCAGCTTGCAGGAAAGGCTTATATCGTGAACTTCTTTGCTTCGTGGTGTCCGCCGTGCAGGTCTGAAATTCCTGATATGGTCCAGCTTCAGAATACCTATAAAGCCAAAGGGTTCACCTTTGTCGGCGTGGCGGTAAACGAAAGTGACGAGACCATAAAGAGCTTCATGAAGAGCAACGGCATCAGTTACCCCGTGGTCATGGCAGATCAGAAGCTGGTCGGGGCCTATGGGCGGTATGTCGAAGGCGGCATACGTTCCATTCCAACCAGTTTTGTCGTCAACCGGTCGGGGCGCATTGTCCAGATTGTTTCAGGAGCACGAAGCAAGGCTGTTTTCGAGAAAATGATTCTCGATGCACTCCGGCCAGTCAAAGCCGTCAAGTAACCGTACCGGTATGATTCCCAGTATTCCGAATCCGGTGTTGCAGGCCGAACGTGTACATCCGGTTCATACAGTTTTATTTGCATGTCCGCAGTCAGGGTGACTGCGGACTTTTTTTTTAAACCCGCCATAAAACAAGGACGATAATGAGTGCTATGCCGATCAATCCCCCGGGTTCTGTGAAAAACCCGAAACTGCTCCAGTGGGTGCAGGAGACCGCCGATCTCTGTCGGCCGGATACCGTCTGCTGGTGCGACGGAAGTCAGGAGGAGTACGATACCCTCTGCCAGCAGATGGTGGAGAGCGGCACCTTCATCAGGCTTTCGGACGAAAAGCGCCCGAACAGTTTTCTCTGCCGTTCCGATCCGAGCGACGTCGCCAGGGTGGAGGACCGCACCTATATCTGCAGCATCCGTCGTCAGGACGCCGGTCCCACCAACAACTGGGTGGCTCCCAAAGAGATGAAGGCGACGCTTCGCGGACTTTTCGACGGCTGCATGCAGGGCCGTACCATGTATGTCATTCCCTTCAGCATGGGCCCTCTCGGTTCTCCGATCGCCCATATCGGCGTGGAAATCACCGATTCGCCCTATGTTGTCACCAACATGCGCATCATGACCAGAATGGGCAGCAGGGTGCTCGATGTGCTCGGCGACGACGGTGAGTTCGTTCCCTGCCTGCACTCGGTCGGAGCCCCGCTTCAGCCGGGACAGCAGGATGTGCCGTGGCCGTGCAACGAACAGAAATACATTGTCCATTTTCCTGAAGAGCGTTCCATCATCTCGTTCGGCAGCGGTTACGGCGGCAACGCCCTGCTCGGCAAAAAGTGTTTTGCCCTGCGCATCGCCTCCTCGATGGCCCGCGATGAAGGGTGGCTCGCCGAGCACATGCTCATTCTCGGCGTCGAATCTCCCGATGGCCAGAAGACCTATGTCGCGGCGGCATTCCCGAGCGCCTGCGGTAAAACCAACTTCGCCATGCTGATTCCTCCGGAATCGTATGAAGGATGGAAGGTGACCACCATCGGTGACGATATCGCCTGGATCAAGCCCGCCTCCGACGGACGGCTCTACGCAATCAACCCCGAATACGGCTTTTTCGGCGTCGCTCCCGGCACCTCGAACAAATCGAACCCGAATGCCATGGCGACGCTCGAGAAGAACTGTATTTTCACCAATGTCGCCCTCACCCCCGACGGCGATGTATGGTGGGAAGAGATGACCGACACGGCTCCTCCGGAGCTGATCGACTGGCAGGGAAAACCCTGGACGCCCGGCTGCGGACGTCCGGCGGCACATCCCAATGCCCGTTTCACCTCTCCGGCCAGCCAGTGTCCCGTTCTTGATGCCGACTGGGAGAATCCTGCCGGCGTTCCGGTCAGCGCCTTTATCTTCGGAGGTCGCCGCAGGGATACCGTGCCGCTTGTCTACCAGTCCGCAAACTGGAATTCCGGTGTTTACCTCGCAGCCACCATGGGTTCCGAAAAAACCGCTGCGGCCGCCGGAAAAGTCGGCGAAGTCCGCCGCGATCCCTTCGCCATGCTGCCGTTCTGCGGCTATCACATGGGCGATTATTTCAACCACTGGCTCCATGTAGGCAGGACGCTTTCCGAACTGCCGAGAATATTCGGCGTCAACTGGTTCCGCAAGGACGAGAACGGAAAATTCCTCTGGCCCGGATTCGGAGAGAACATGCGGGTACTGAAGTGGATTGTCGACCGCGTGCACGGACGGGCCGGTGCGGTGGAGAGCCCGCTTGGCTGGATGCCGAAGTACGAAGCGCTCGACTGGGAAGGCCTCGAGGAAATGACCCCGGAAAAGTTTTCAAAGCTCATGTCGGTCGACCGCGAAGCCTGGAAAAAAGAGCTGCTTTCCCATGAGGAGCTTTTCGAAATCATTTATGACCGGCTTCCCAAAGAGTTCTCCCACATCAGGGAACTGATGCTCTCGACGCTCTGGATGTCGCCCGAGCACTGGTATCTGGCTTCAGAGAGCTACTCCGTCGATAATTGACCATCGTTTCTTCCTTCTTGCCGGTGCGCAGGTCTCTCCTGCGCACCTTTTTTTTGTCATTCCGTCTCCTTCTTCGGTCGTTCAGCCTCGGGACGCGCCCTCAGGGTTCATCCTCGGATTTCCGTTCCGCTGGCGCCCCTTCTTTTTTTCCTTCCGTAGTTCGGATATTTTTATTATTTATGTATAACTATATATTTATATAGCTTATTCTTCCTGTTCGCTCCTTTTCCCGTATACCCCGATGTACCGCATTTCGTCCCTCCTCTCCGGAGTGCCGTGCATCCGCAATCCTCAGTCAGTTGCGCGGTAGCTGCGGGTTTTTGGCGCCTTTATCTGCATTAACCATGTAACCGCAACAGCGTATGCATCAAAAAACAATTAGCGGGATGACGCTTCTGGCGCTCCTGTCAGCCACATCCACAGCTTTTGCCACGAACGGCATGAACCTCGAAGGGTACGGCGCGAAATCCCATGCGCTCGGCGGGACAAGCACGGCCTACGATACCGGGAATTCAGGGGTCACGAACAACCCGGCAACCCTTGGCCTGAGACAGGAGGGTTCTTCGGAACTCGGAGTCGGGATCCGCGGCCTTCATCCGGACGTAAACCTTCAGACGCCGGGCATGATGGCCGGATCGGACGGGGACGCATATTACATGCCATCGCTCTCCTATATGCGCAAAGACGGAAAAATAACCTGGGGGTTTGCCGTTCTCGCTCAGGGTGGAATGGGTACGGAGTACGGCGAAAATTCCCCGATTTTCAGCAGAGGGAATTCCATGGGGGGCAATCCAGGGGTTCCCCTGAGCGGTCAGGATATCCGCTCCGAGGTGGGAGTGGGACGCCTGATGTTTCCTGTGGCATATAACCTTACGGAAAATACCGTCATCGGAGCATCTCTGGATTTTCTCTGGGCGAGCATGGATCTGCGGATGGATATGGACGGAGCGCATTTCGGAGCCATGGCCATGCAGGGCCGAGGCGGTTCTGTGGGAGGATCGATGTTCAGTACGCTTGGCGGAATGATCGGTTCGGGTATGGTGAGCGATATCGACTATGTCCGCTACGACTTCTCCAACGACAGTCCCTTTCTTGGTGACGCGACAGGTTACGGCACCGGGTTCAAGGTGGGTTTTACCCACCGGTTCAGCAAACTGCTTACGGTGGGAGGCAGCTATCACTCGCAGACACGGATCTCCGATCTCGAAACCTCGAACGCCGTGCTCTCTTTTTCCGGAACAGGTGATGCGTTCAGCATGGCCAATCCCGTTTCGGTGAAAGGCACCATCAAGGTCCGCAATTTCGAGTGGCCGGCCACGTTCGCCGCGGGCGTAGCCCTCTACCCTGCAGAACGGTGGATGATTTCCGCCGACGTCAAGCACATCGACTGGTCGTCGGTAATGGAGAAATTTTCAACGACCTTTATAGCCGACAACTCCGTTTCCAACGGGCCATTTGCCGGGCAGAAGCTCGATGTGGAGATGCTGCAGAACTGGAAGGATCAGACGGTTTTTTCAGTTGGCGTTCAGTACAGGGCAACAGACAGGCTTGCTCTCAGGGGCGGTGCGAGTTTCGCTTCGAACCCCGTACCCGATGCATGGCTCAATCCACTGTTTCCGGCCATCACCGAAAACCATTATACCGCCGGATTCGGCTACAGGGTTTCCGATCGCGCTTCGGTTTCGGCGGCCCTGGCCTGGGCTCCGGAGGTTACCCGAACAAATGCCGACGGTCTTGAAATCAGTCACGGCCAGCTCAACTGGTCACTGAATTATGCGCATGAGCTGTAGCGGGTCAGGGTGTTTTTCTGTTACCTTTCTTTACAGATACCTTCATCAACACCAGCAGCAGTAACAATGGACTGCCGACACCCGGAGAACCTCGCCCGATGCAACTGCACCTGCGAACCGTGTCCCCGCAAGGGGATCTGCTGCGAGTGCATTGCCTATCACCGCTCGAAAGAGCAGCTTCCGGCATGCTGTTTCAGCCCGGAGGCGGAAAAAACATGGGATCGGAGCATCGTGAAGTTCATTGAAGACAGCCAGCGGAAAGTGCGCCCATGAGGCGTACTTTCCACTGGTGTGGCTTTTCCGGGGAAGCGCTCAGTTTTCGTCGAGCGTAAAACCGATTTTTACGGTAACCTGCCAGTAGGCGACTTTCTGGTTCTCGACGTGACAGCGGGTTTCGACAATTTCGACCCAGCGGATATTTCTTACCGATTCAGCGGCTTTTGCGACGGCATTTTTCACTGCATCCTCGATGCTGGTTTCCGAAGATCCGACGATTTCAATTTTTTTATAGATATGAGCGCTCATGGCTTGCGTGTTTTTCATGGTTGGTGATCCAGTCGTGCGGCTGCACTGCGTTATGCATTGACCCGCGTCAAGAAAGGAAAATAGGCTTCATCGGCGAAAAAAATCCCTTCCTGGGCTTTTTTTTTGAAAAACGGCACCCGAAGCTTCTCCGGAAGCAAGGGTTAAGTCATTGTTTGAAATGGGGGTAGTTGGTATAAGGGTCGTAATAAAAAAAGTTCCTGAAACACAGATTTAATTTGGGAGTATGGGTACTGTGTATTATTATATAACCATTCAGTTATATAATAATACACTTATTGGGCGCTCGCTCAGGGCGCACATACGGTGCGGTATGCCGGGCCCCCGTTCTCATCGGGATAGAGGAGGTCATGACACCGGTGATCCCTCAGGTGAAGGCGGTGAGTTATCCTGTAATGCCGGAAAAAAGTTGACGCATACCGCACTGGCGAATGCCGGCGGTGTGTCATTAGGTCGGGGTGGAATCCTGCCGGAGATGCTTGCGGCATGTGGCCTCCTGCATGACCCTTAAGAGGAGAAGGTTCATGTACGGGAGCGTATGCATGCCTTGCTGCATTACCACCCCGACCCTGATTTTTCAGAAGGCAGGGCTGCCTGCGGATGGGCCTGCCGGGTGGGTTCTCTCTCAATCAGACCAGATCAGTTCATGAACTACGGCTTTGTTATCGATGCCCGGAAATGTATCGGATGCCATGCATGCACGGTTGCCTGCAAGTCCGAAAACGAGGTTCCTCTCGGAGTGAACCGTACCTGGGTGAAATATGTGGAAAAGGGCGCCTTCCCCGATACCCGGCGCTACTTTACCGTTTTGCGCTGCAACCACTGCGCCGAGCCGCCATGTGTGGCTATCTGTCCTGTCGAGGCGCTGCAGAAACGTCCGGACGGCATCGTGGATTTCGACAGCCGCCGCTGCATAGGATGCAAGGCATGCGCCCAGGCCTGCCCTTACAATGCGCTCTATATCGATCCCGATACCCATACCTCGGCAAAGTGCAACTACTGCGCCCATCGCAGGGAGGTTGGCCTCCAGCCGGCCTGCGTGGCGGTCTGTCCGCAGCAGGCAATCGTTTCGGGCGATCTCGATGATCCCTCAAGCAAAATCGCCACGCTGGTTGCCTGCGAACGTACCGTCGTGCGCAAGCCCGAGAAGGGGACTTCGCCCAAGCTGTTCTATATCAATGGCGACGGTGCGTCGCTCGATCCCATGGAGGCTCCCCTGCAGGAGGAATACCACTGGAGCGCCCAGTCGAGAGGCGTGGGTCATTTTGCCGGAAAGGGAAAAAGCGCACCGGGAATCGAAAAACCCGCCCATGCATCCGCCACGGCCGGCCCGAAAGCCCGCCGCGTTTATGATATTCCGTCGAAAGGCGCAGTCTGGGGCTGGGAGGTTCCGGCATATGTGACGGCCAAGGCGGTCTCGTCCGGAGTGTTTCTTGTTTTTGCCGCCCTGCTCGCCGTTTTCCGCATGGAGCTTGCCCCAACCCTGCAGTGGTCGGCCTGGGCGGTTTCGCTGCTTTTTCTGGCCCTTACCGGAGGCTTTCTCATCAAGGATCTCGATCGTCCCGACCGCTTTTCGTCGGTGATGCTGCGTCCGCAGTTCGGCTCATGGCTTGTCAGGGGCGGGCTTACCATTACCGGTTACGGTGCGTTTCTCGCCCTGTGGGGAGTATCGCATCTCCTGCAGATTCCCGCACTTGAAACCGCCGCGCTCTGGGGCGGCGCGCTTTTCGCCCTGGTGACGGCCATCTATACGGCGTTTCTGTTCGGCGCCGCAAAAGGGCGCGATTTCTGGCAGAGCCCCATGCTGCTGCTGCATATGCTTCTGAACTCCCTGCTTGCCGGCGGCTCGGCCATGCTCCTGCTCGGGCTCGGCGCCGGAAGCCCGTCGGAACTTCTCGGGCTGCTCCGTCAGCTGCTGACGGCAGGCTTCGGGCTGCATATCGTCATCATGCTGCTCGAACTGTACGGACAGCACCCTTCCGCAGGGGCTGAGCGCGCGGCGGAAATCATCCGTGAGGGGAGCCTGAAGAACCAGTTCTGGGCAGGCAGTTTTCTTGGCGGCAACCTGCTGCCCCTTCTCGTTACGCTTTTTTCATCCGATCCGCTGATGCTTGCCGCAGCGGCCCTTCTGGGACTGTGCGGTGTGTTCTACACGGAAAAAGTCTGGGTTCAGGCCCCGCAGAGAATTCCCTTAAGTTAACCATGTGCCGGAGTTTACCATGAGCTATACCCATAAACCGACAGTCATAGAGTCCATTGCTGAAAAGCTCCACCTTGTTCCCGATCTGCACCGGGAGGACGATGGCCCCAGGGCGCTTCGGGCCGCAGAAGAGGGCGCCGAGATAAGCTGCCCGCCTCCCGCACAGTGGGACAACTGGGTCGAATACGACTCGAAAAGCTGGCCCGAACGCAAGACGAAAGAGTACATGCTGGTGCCGACCGCCTGTTTCAACTGCGAAGCGGGGTGCGGACTTCTCGCCTATGTCGACAAGGAGACCATGGAGATCCGCAAACTGACCGGCAACCCCTATCATCCGGCCAGCCGCGGCAGGAACTGCGCCAAGGGCCCGGCAACGCTCAACCAGATTCAGGATACCGACAGGGTGCTCTATCCCATGAAACGCGCAGGAAAGCGAGGCGACGGCAAATGGGAACGGGTCAGCTGGGACAGCGTCCTCGACGATATCGCCGGACGGATGCGCAAGGCAATCATGGAGGGCCGCAACAACGAAATCTCCTACCATGTAGGACGTCCGGGACACGACGGGTTCATGGAGTGGGTGCTGCGGGCGTGGAACGTAGACGGCCACAACAGCCATACCAACGTCTGCTCTTCGGGAGCGCGTTTCGGTTACGCCATATGGGAAGGGTTCGACCGTCCCTCTCCCGATCATGCCAACGCGAAATTCATTCTTCTGGTCAGCGCCCATCTTGAATCGGGCCACTATTTCAACCCGCATTCCCAGCGCATCATCGAGGCCCGCATGAAAGGTGCGAAGCTGGCCGTGCTCGACCCCAGGCTTTCCAATACCGCAAGCATGTCCGATTACTGGATGCCGAGCTATCCAGGCAGCGAGCCGGCCATCCTGCTCGCCATGGCGAAGGTGATCATCGACGAAGGGCTCTACAACCGGACCTATCTGGAAAACTGGGTGAACTGGCAGGAGTATCTCCAGGCGGAATATCCCGGAACCCCGGTGACCTTCGAAAATTTCATCGAGGCGCTGAAAAAGGAGTACGCCCACTACACCCCCGAATACGCTTCGAAAGAGAGCGGCGTGGACGCATCCATGATCGTCGAGGTCGCCCGCAGGATCGGCGAGGCGGGCTCGCAGTTCTCCACCCATGTCTGGCGCAGCGCCAGCAGCGGCAATCTCGGCGGCTGGGCCGTGTCGCGCACGCTGCACTTTCTGAACGTGCTGACCGGCAGCGTCGGAACGCCTGGAGGCACCTCTCCGAGCGCATGGAACAAGTTCAAGCCTCATGTGCATGCCGAACCCAAACCGCAGACCTTCTGGAATCCGCTCCATCTGCCCGACGAATATCCGCTCGCGCACTTCGAGATGAGTTTCCTGCTCCCCCATTTCCTCAAGGAGGGACGGGGCAAGCTCGATGTTTATTTCACCAGGGTGTTCAACCCGGTATGGACCTATCCCGACGGCTTCTCGTGGATCGAGGCGCTGGAGGACGAATCGAAAATCGGCCTGCACGCCGCGCTCACGCCAACGTGGAGCGAGACCGCCTATTTTGCCGACTATGTGCTGCCGATGGGCCACTCGGCCGAACGGCACGACCTGCTCAGCTACGAAACCCACGCAGGCAAATGGCTCGCTTTCCGCCAGCCGGTGCTGCGCACTGCCCTGAGAAGAATGGGCAAACCGGTGACCCACACCTGGGAGGCCAACCCCGGCGAAGTCTGGGAAGAGGATGAATTCTGGATCGAACTGACCTGGCGCATCGACCCCGACGGCAGCCTCGGCATCCGCCAGTACTGCATGTCTCCCTACAGGCCGGGAGAGAAAATAACCATCGATGAGTATTACCGCTATATCTTCGAGCATACGGCAGGCCTTCCGGAGAAGGCGGCAGCCGAAGGGCTCACTCCGTTCGACTACATGCAGAAATACGGTGCGTTCGAGGTCGAAAGCAACGTCTACAACGTGAACGAAAAAGCCGTGCCTCAGGCCGATCTCGACGGCGCTTCGGTGGAGCCGCAGAGCGGGCTGATCGTCAAGAACGGCAAGGCCGTGGGCGTGGAGGTTGCCGGTCGTTCCTGTACCGGGTTTCCCACCCCTTCGAAAAAGCAGGAGTTCTACTCCGGCACCATGGTCGACTGGAAGTGGCCGGAATACCGCCTGCCGGGCTACATCAGGAGCCACATCCATGAGGAGACCATGGACCACAAAAACGGAGAGTTCGTGCTGGTGCCGACCTTCCGCCTGCCGGTACTGATCCACTCCCGCTCGGGCAACGCCAAATGGCTTGCCGAAATCGCCCACCGCAATCCCGTCTGGATCAACGCTACCGACGGAGCGGCGCTCGGCATCGCCAACGGCGACCTGATCAGGGTGAACACCGACATCGGCTTTTTCGTGAACCGCGCCTGGGTGACCGAAGGGATACGTCCGGGAGTGGTCGCCTGTTCCCACCACATCGGACGGTGGCGCCGCGAACAGGACCCCGAAGGCAACCGCTGGGCCGCCAACAAGGTCAACATCTCCAGAGAGGGGGACGGCAAATGGAAGATGCGCGTCGAAGAGAACATCCAGCCATACGAGAGCAGCGATGCAGACTCGTCGAGAATTTTCTGGTCTGACGGCGGCGTTCATCAGAACATCACCTTCCCGGTGCACCCCGACCCGATCAGCGGCATGCACTGCTGGCATCAGAAGGTGCGCATCGAGAAGGCGCACGATGACGACCGGTATGGCGACGTGTTTGTCGATACCGACCGTTCATTCCAGATTTACAGGGAGTGGCTCGCCATGACGAGGCCGGCTCCCGGTCCCGGCGGCCTGCGCCGTCCGCTCTGGCTCAACCGCCCGTTCAGGCCCGACGAGAAAACCTACTATATCGCCTAGTTTCTGAAAAGAACAGACCCCCTTGACGCCTGTCTGCCGGTAATACCCTGCCGGCAGATACGGTCGATATCAATCCATCAATCCTTTGACGCATGGCACATGACAAGAGTGGACGGTAAAAAAATCTGGTGGTTCCTTGCAGCCGTTCTGCTGACAGCCATGCCGCTTGTCCTTGCTCCGGAAGCCGCAGCCGCATCGTTACCGGCAGGCGGCGAAACCTCATGGTGGATCTGGGTACTGCTGCTTTTCATCTTTTCATTTTTTCTCGGCATAGTTTCCGTTCTTGCCGGCGTGGGCGGCGGGGTGCTTTTTGTGCCTATTGTCAGCAGCTTCTTTCCTTTCCATCTCGATTTCGTTCGCGGTGCCGGGCTCCTGGTCGCGCTTTCCGGCGCTCTTTCGGCAGGCCCCTCACTGCTGAGAAAAGGGCTTGCCGATCTGAAGCTCAGCCTTCCGCTCTCCCTTATTGGATCCATCAGCTCCGTTGCAGGAGCGATTGTCGGACTCAGGATGTCCGCCGACAGTGTGCAGCTTTTGCTTGGCATAGCGATCATCGCCATTGCGGTGATCATGATGAAAGCCGGAAAATCCGGTTATCCTGAAGTCGGAGAGTCCGATGTGATCGCCAGGGCACTGGGCATTTCCGGCAGCTATTATGAACCGACTATCGACAAAACCATCAACTGGAAGGTGCATCGGACGCCTCTGGGGCTGGTGCTCTTTTTCTTTATCGGTTTTATCGGGGGCATGTTCGGCATGGGCGCCGGCTGGGCCAACGTGCCGGTGCTCAATCTCCTCATGGGAGCGCCCCTCAAGATTGCCGTTGCGACAAGTGGGCTGGTTCTCTCGATGAACGGCGCGGCAGCTGCATGGATCTATATCTATAAAGGAGCCGTTCTTCCCCTGATCGCAGTTCCCGCAGTCGGCGGCGTGATGCTCGGTTCGAAGATCGGTGCCAGAATTCTCTCGAAAGTCAACACCGGTTCGGTTCGCATCATTGTGATCATCATGATGGTCATTGCCGGTCTTCGTTCAATAACAAAAGGATTGGGATTATGAGCAACACAGACGGTCAGCATAAACCTGAGATCGACAGGGCGCAGCTTGTCTATGCCGCCGTTCTCGACGTCGTTTCGCATACCGGTATGGTGCTGATCGCCGCAGGTTTTCTCTCCTATGTTTTAAGGCTGCTGCCGCTTACGGTTTCCGTCGAAGCGGTCGCCTCCCACTGGCATCTCAGGGCAAGTGAAATGAATCACGTCCTTTCGGTGCCCTCAGGCTGGTCATGGGTGCAGGATCCCCTGCACGGAGATGTACTCAGCTTCATATCAATTATCTTTCTTTCGATGGCGGCCATGATCTGTCTTGTTGCCGTCATTCCTGTTTTTTTCGCCGGGAAGAACAGGAGTTATGCCCTCATTGCCCTGCTTCAGGTTCTTGTGCTTGTCGCTGCCGTTGTCGGCATAGCTTCCTGAGAACATTGAGCGTCGATAGCCGGAAAAAATCGCAGGGAATCCTTGTTTCTTTCCTCGCTATTATTTATAATTATATAATTGTCTGGTTATATAGTTTTATTTGTTGCGGCAATATCGCAACCGCTTACCCCGAAACAACATACTTAACTTCAAGGAGGCATCAATGTCTGAAATAACTGCCAACCGTACGCTCGATTGCTCCGGGATGAACTGCCCGCTGCCGATCCTGAAGACCAAGAAAGAGGTCGATCAGATGCAGAGCGGTGAAATTCTGAAAATGATCTCGACGGATTCCGGTTCGGCAAACGACATGACTTCGTGGGCGAACAGAACGGGACACAAAATCGTCGGCAGCAGCACCGAAGGCGGAACCTATACTTTCTACATCCAGAAATCCTGACCGGGAGAAAACCACTATGGCCGACACAAAAAAACTTGCCATCATCGCCTCCAAAGGCACGCTCGACTGGGCCTATCCTCCATTCATCCTCGCTTCGGCGGCGGCGGCCATGGATATGGAAGCGGTGCTCTTTTTTACCTTTTACGGTCTTCCGCTGCTGAAAAAAGAGATCGATCTCAAGGTCACTCCTGTCGGCAATCCGGCAATGCCGATGAAAATGCCGTTCGGCAGCAAGGAGTTCCAGGGCTTCGACTGGCCCATTCCCAATATCATTTCCGGCAACGTTCCCGGATTCGACACCATGGCCACCATGCTCATGAAGGAAACCTTCAAGAAGAAAGGTGTGGCCACCATCGAGCAGCTTCGCGAGATGTGCCAGGAGAGCGGCGTCCGCTTCATCGCCTGCCAGATGACCATGGATGTTTTCGGTTTCGAACGCAAGGATTTCATTGACGGCGTCGAGTACGGCGGTGCGGCAATGTTTCTTGAGTACGCCGCCGATGCGAACATGTCCCTGTTTATCTGAGCTTTTCTGATTCCGGTTTTCACTTCTGCCGGCAGGCTTTTGGCCGATTCCGGCATTTTTATCCGTCATGTAACGTTTTCTGCAGGGAGTTTATCCTATGAAAATAGCGATCAGCGGAAAAGGAGGCGTCGGAAAAACCACCATCAGCTCCATGATAGCTCTTGGTCTTGCCGTGCGGGGAAAAACGGTGCTTGCCATCGATGCAGATCCCAACGGCAGCCTTGCGGAGGCGCTCGGCTGCGACCAGGAAAAAAACGGGAGGATAACGCCGCTTATCGAGCAGAAACAGCTTATCGAAGAGCGCACCGGCTCCAGGCCGGGGGATATGGGCGGATATTTCGTACTCAACCCCAGAGTCGACGATCTCGTCGAAAAATTTTCCATAGAGGTTAACGGCATACGGGTGATCGTGATGGGGGGGCTGAAAGAGGCTCTCAGCGGATGCTACTGTTCCGAAAACGCGCTCCTGCGATCGTTTCTCAGGCATCTGATGGTCGAGAGGGATGAATGGGTGATTCTCGATATGGAAGCAGGATTCGAGCATCTGACCAGAGGAACGGCTCAGTCGGTTGACCTGCTGCTCATTGTGGTGGAACCCGGCAGCCGTTCGATCAGCACGGCAAAAAAACTGACCGCTCTTGCCCGTCAGGCCGGTATACCTGACATCGGCTATATCTTCAACAAGCTCTACAGCGGCGACCAGATCCGGGAGATTTCGACCCTGCTTGGCTCCGCGGACATCCGGGCGGCGATTCCCTTCGACGACAAGGCGGTCGAGGCCGATCTTAAGGGTGCGGCCCCCTACGCGGCCTGTCCGGAAACGAAAGCCCATATCGACAGGCTGCTTGATGGTTTCGATCTTCTCTGAGACCGCCTTTTTCCCTCGTTACGGGTATGGTAACAATTGTTATTTTTCTTTTGTTTTTATCATGTATCGTAATTAAATTATATACGGATTCAGTTATATAGGTAAAGATTTTCGCCTGTTCAGTAGCACCCCCTGCAGTAAGCCGTTTCAGCCTTGTCAAATACCATACTCCGGATTTTCGCGGCGAGGTAATCCTCACCATCGCCATTCAATAGTTTTCAGCTTTTTTTACCGGCGCTCTTAACGATTGTTATTGCTGCCGGCCCTTTGCAGTTTGCCGGTCGGAAACCGTTCCGTCCCTGCTGTGCCGGATTCATGAGCGCCCCCTCGGGGATGCCTGTGGCATCTTGCGCGCCCGGGAGCCGCATCTCATTTCGATAAAGCCTGTAACCATCCGTAACCGTAATAAAGGAGGACGTCATGAGCAAGGAGAAAAACGTTTCGAACCGCAGGGATTTTCTGAAAACTTCCGCAATCGGTCTTGGCGCCGTGCTTGGCGGATACCCGCTGCTTCAGGGGTGCTCCAGAAGTCCGGAGTCCTCCGGTTCCTCCGGCAAGGCAGCCTCGAAAAAAGTGACCAGCTGCTATCTGCCGATCACCGACGCAACGCCGATCATTCTCGCTCACGAGCTCGGCTACTACAGGGAGCTCGGTCTGGAGTCCGACAAGCCCGTACTGATCCGGGGGTGGGCCCCGATGGCCGAAGCGTTCATGGCTGGTCGGTTCAACCTTACCCATCTTCTGGCTCCGATTCCGATATACATGCGATACAGCAAGAAGTTTCCGGTCAAGGTTGTCGCCTGGGATCACATCAACGGTTCGGCGATAACGGCAGGCAAGGAGAGCGGCATCAACTCCTATGCCGACCTCGGCGGCAAGCAGATCGCCATCCCCTACTGGTACTCCATGCATAACATCATCATACAGATGATCGCCCGCGAGTACGGCATCGAAACGGTCATCCAGAGCAAGACCGCCCCCCTCGGCAAGAAGCAGATGAACCTCTTCGTCATGGCGCCTCCTGATATGCCCACCGCCATGGCCTCGAAGGCTATCGACGGCTACATCGTCGCCGAGCCGTTCAACGCCGCAGGCGAGCTGCTCGCAAACGGTAAAATCGTCCGTTTTACCGGCGACGTATGGAAAAACCACCCCTGCTGCGTGGCCGTCATGAACGAGAAGGACCTCGAAGATCGCGAGTGGTCGCACAAGGTTATACAGGCGCTTGTCAAGGCGGAGCTCTGGGCCCTGAACAACGCCGAGCAGGCTGCGCACATCCTTTCGAAAGACGGAGCCCGGTACCTGCCACTGCCGGAAAAAATCGTCAAGCGGGCCATGATGAAATACGATCTGGAGACCTACGGAGCCAACGGAGGCACCGGGGCTATCCAGCATCCGGAATGGCAGACGAAACGGCTCTCCTACGAACCCTACCAGTTCGAGTCGGCTACCCGCCATATCGTGGAGATGATGAAGCTGACCAAAATGGAAGGCGACGTCGGCTTCCTGCAATCCCTGGATCCGTCCAAAGTGCACAGCGAGCTTATGTATACCGCCGGAGTCGAGGCTGCAGCCGCGGAACTCGGAGGACTCTCGCTGTTTGCCGGTGTCAATGCGAAGATGCCGACCGTCAGGGAAGAGATCATCAAGGTATAGGGGGCGGCTGTTTCCTCCGGGCCGTCGCACTGCCGGACCCGGCAACCATGTTTGCAATCGAACGGATCGTCACCGGCGCACTTCGGCGCGCCGGCAGGATTCCCGTTGCTATTCCACGGCATTTACCCGAAAACCATTTTTTCTGAGGCTATGGCAAAACAAAACGACACCCGTCAAAAAAACAGTTCCGGGTTCATGGCCCTTGTCGCCGACAGGAGCTTTTATGTGCTCGGCGTGATTCTTTTCATGATCGTCTGGCAGATCGCGGCATCGCTCAGGCTGTTCGGCGCCGATTTCAGCGAGGCCTTCTCCCCACTGGCGGCAATACTGGCTCTCATCGAGATGATCAAAAACGGTGAACTCATCCACCACGCCCTGCCAAGTCTTCGCAGGGTACTCCTGGGTCTTTCTCTTGCCGTCGTGGTCGCTCTTCCGATCGGGGTGCTGGTCGGCTATTTCAAGAGAGTCGAGCAGCTGACCTATGTGGTTTTCCAGTTCATGCGCATGATTTCTCCCCTTGCGTGGATGCCGATAGCCATCATCATTTTCGGCGTCGGCGACGTTTCCGTGGTTTTTCTGCTCTGGCTTGTAGCCATCTGGCCGCTTATTCTCAACACCTCCCACGGTGCGGGCAGGGTCAGTCCGCTCTGGGTGAACATGGCCAAAACCATGGGGGCCATGGATATGGGCATTCTCCGCAAGGTCGTCATTCCCGCCGCGGTGCCCGACATGCTGACCGGGCTGCGGCTTGCCGTAGGGGTGAGCTGGATTATTCTCGTTCCTGCAGAAATGCTCGGAGTCCCCGACGGCCTGGGTTATTTCATTCTCGATACCCGCGACCGGTTCCGTTACGATCAGCTCATGGCGACCATCATGGCCATCGGCATGATCGGCTATCTGCTCGATTCGGCCAACAGGTGGCTTATCCACAAGTTTTCATGGAAGAACTAACCGGCAGGGAGGCAATTATGACCACAGAACGCCCAGTACTCATCAGCGTAAGGCAGGTGACGAAAACCTATAAAAAAAACGGCAGGGAGTTTCATGCCCTCCGGGACTGCTCCTTCGAGGTCATGAAGAACGAGTTTCTCGTTATCGTGGGTCCTACCGGCTGCGGGAAGTCTACCCTTCTGAACCTCATCGCCGGGCTTGATTTTCCGAGCGCGGGAACGATACTGCTCAACGGGGAACCGGTGAGCGGTCCCGGCGCGGACAGGGGTGTGATTTTCCAGGAGTATGCCCTGCTCCCGTGGCGGAGCGTCCTGAAGAACGTCGAGCTTGGTTTCGAGTTCAGAAAGAGCCCCATGAGCCGGAACGAAAAGGAGGCCGAAGCCATGAAGTATCTCGATATGGTCGGGCTTGGCTATGCGGTGAAAAAACATCCAGGAGAACTGTCCGGAGGCATGAAGCGAAGGGCGTCTCTCGCCATGATTCTTGCCATAAAGCCGGTGATCCTGCTCATGGACGGAGCCTTCAATGCGCTGGACTCGAAAACGAAGATGACCATGCACCAGGAGATAACCCGCATCTGGGAAACCGAAAAAAACACGATTGTTTTCGTTACCTCCGATCTCGACGAGGCGGTAAAGCTGGCCGACCGGATCGTCGTGCTCAACCGCGAGGGGTCGATAGAGGCCGTGCTCCGGAACGAACTGCCCCGTCCGCGTCTCGGCAGCGCCTCGCGCGACCTCGATTTCCATCACCGGTTCATCGCGTTCCGCGAAACGGTCATGAATGTCATAAAAAAGGATGCAGGACTGAGAACCTGCGCGATCAGCTAACACTCCAGCACCATCAGGACATGATTACATCGATGAACGGGATTTCTTCGCAAGAGAAGCCGCTGCTTGAGCTTCGGGATGTTTCGAAAACCTTCATGAAGGACGGCGCCGAGTTCCGGGTGCTCGAAAAGGTGAACCTCAGCATCAATGAAGGCGAGTTCGTCTGCATCCTTGGTCCTACCGGGTGCGGCAAGTCGGTAACGCTGCAGATCGTCGCCGGACTGCTCGAACAGTCATCGGGCAGCGTCATTCTCGACGGAAAGGAGGAGCGCGGCCCTGGGCCTCACAAGGGGATGGTCTTTCAGGAGTATGCGCTCCTGCCCTGGCGGAGCGTCGTCGAAAACGTGGAGCTCGGCCTCGAACTGAAAGGAATCGCAAAAAAAGAGCGCCGCAAAATCGCGGAGGAACAGCTTGAGCTTGTGGGCCTCAAAGGCTCCGAGTCGAGAATGGTGCACGAGATATCCGGAGGGATGCGTCAGCGCGCTGCCATCGCAAGGGCATTGGCGAACCGCCCGAAAATCCTTCTGATGGACGAACCGTTCGAGGCGCTCGACGCGCTCACCAAGGAGGAGATGCAGATCCAGATTCTCAAGGCGTGGGAAAAAACCCGCACAACCATCTTTTTTGTAACCCACGACGTCGACGAGGCGATTTTTCTGTCCGACAAACTCTGCGTCATGGATATCAACCCCGGCAGGGTGAAGAAAATCATCACCAATACCCTGCCACGCCCGCGTCATGAACTGGTCTGCCGGACGGACAGTGCGTTCTGCGCGATTCGCGATCAGATCATCCAGCTCTACTCCTCGCTCAAGGACGAAGATCTCGACCTGGTTTTTTAACGGACAAAGTCACCTGACCGCCATGAGAAAACACACTGACAGGAACCGCCGTTTTACGGCCGCCGTCCTCTGCGGCGCGCTCATACTCTCCTCGTTCCTTTCCGGCTGCACCGGAAAAAAACCGGAGGAGCCTTTACGGGAAAACCGCTCCGGGCCTGAGACCTCCGATGCGGCGCATCCGATGGACGGGCTCCGGCTCTATCTCGGCTACTGCTTCATCTGCCACGGGCAGACCGGCAGAGGCGACGGCCCTTACGCCGCGTCCCTCTCGGCGCGTCCGGCGGATCTTACCGACAAGGGGTATTTCGACAAAAAAACCGATCAGGAAATCTACGACTTTATCAGCAGGGGCGGCATCGCCCACGGCAAGTCGATACACATGCGTCCTTTCGGCATGCAGCTCACCCGCCGGCAGATCATGGATCTTGTGGCCTATGTCAGGGTGCTCAACGAGGGGCGTCCGGTCGATCTGGAAAAAGCTTCAGGAAATACCGCAGACGACATCTACGGGATGTCCTGCATCATGTGCCACGGGCGGGACGGAGAGGGTGACGGCGAAATCTCCAGAAAACTCGGCATAACCATACGACCGCTCGGCAGCAGGGCCGTGCAGTCAATGAGCGACCGGGAGCTGGAAACCATCATTTCGGGAGGCATTGCCGGCACGTCGAGGCCCAGCGCACGCTATATGCCCGCCTGGAGCAACAGTCTCACCGACGAACAGATCCTTCAGCTCGTCGCGTATATCCGGGCGCTGGCACAACCCTGACCCGCTCACGGGGAATGGAGTCGCCACTCAATGAATCATTAAAGAGCAATGGACTTATGGCCGACGAAAAAGTGTACCGTTACGACGATGAGCTGACCGGCTCGCGCAATGCACCTCCCTACCAGCCGGGAATGCCGATGAAAGACCGGATCAGGCTTGTGCATCGTCTCAACTACAGCAAGGAAGAGGTTGTAAAGCATACCGCCAACAAAGCCGTTGCGGAAATGGTGGAGCATATGCAGAAGGAGGGGATCAGCAACACCTTCGACCGCTTTCTGCAGCAGCATCCCCAGTGCGGATACGGCCTGACCGGCGCCTGCTGTGCCTTCTGCTCCTACGGACCCTGCCGGGTGACCGAAAAAGCCCCGCTTTCGGTATGTGGCAAGGATGTCGATCTTATCGTCGCAGGCAATGCGCTCCGCCGCCTCGCCTCCGGCATGGCGGCCCACGGCGCTCATGCCCGGGAGGTATTCATCGCCCTGAAAGCCGCCGCTGAAGGCAGTGCCCCCATTCCGCTGAAATGCCCGGAAAAGGGGGTCGCCGTGGCCCGCCTGCTCGGCATCGCAACCGAAGGGAAAAGCATCGAAAAGATATGCGGTGAAATCGCCGACATCTTTATCGACGATCTCCAGCGATCCTTGCCGAAACACCACGCGACGCTGCACGCACTGGCCCCGAAAGAGCGCGCGGAACTATGGGAAAAGCTCGGTATCGTGCCCATCAGCGCCTACCATGAGTGTTTCGAGGTCAACAACCTTACCAGCCACGGCACCGATTCCGATTTTGAAAGCCATATGCAGGCGTTCCTTCGCACGGTGCTGGCCTATGCCATTACCACGGTAGTCTCGACATCCCTGGCTACCGACATCGTCTACGGCCTTCCCCGGCGTTCAAAGCTCAACGTCAATCTCGGCAGTATCGCAACCAGGGGTTGCGTGAACATAGGCATCAACGGGCATGCGCCCATGGTCGCCTTCGCCATCTGCGATATCGTCGGTACGCCAGGGATCATGGAAAAAGTGAAAGCCGTCGGAGCGGAGGATATCAGACTCTACGGCATGTGCTGTACCGGAGGGGAGTTCATCGAGCGTGATCTGGGCATCCCGCTGGTCGCCATGGCCTCGTCGGCCGAAATGGCCGTGGCGACGGGAGCGTTCGAGGCAATCGTCGTCGACCAGCAGGATGTGCTGCCGGGCATGATGCATGTGGCGCGTCAGTTCCACACCAAAGTCATCACCACCTCCCCATCAGGAAGAAAGGAGGGCGCCATCGTGCTGGAACTCGACTACTATCTGAAGAATCTCGACAGAATCTATGAACTGGCCGAAGAGATTCTCGATATCGCCATCGCCAACTACCGGAACCGCGATGCCGCCAGAATCCACGTCCCGAACATCAGGGCGAAGGTCGAACTCGGGTTCAGCGCCGAAGAGGTGATGAAGCTTTTCAACGGGTCGATGCCCGACAAAAAGATACACGGCCTGGCCGCGCTCCTGAAAGCAGGCAACTTAAGGGGGATTGTGAACTTCGGTTCATGCGGCAACATCCGGGGAGCCGTGTTCGAACGGAACCAGATCATCATCGCCAAACAACTGCTTAAAAACGACGTGCTGGTAACGGCCCACGGATGCTCGGGCATGGGTCTCCTCTTTGCAGGACTTGCGCACCCCGAAGCCTCGGTGCTGTGCGGCGCGGGGCTGAAGGCGGTCGTCGAGGCGAAGGCTATTCCGCCGGTGCTCCATGTCGGGGCGTGTACCGACAGCACGAGGGCAAGCCAGATCATGGCATACACCGCCAATGCCGCCGGAGTTCAGAATCACGCCATGCCCTTTGCCATGGTCGCCGCCGATCCGGCTGCCGAGAAAACCATGGGGGCTCGTTACGCATTTGTGCTTAACGGCATCGAGACCTACTCCTGCGTACAGGACAACACGCTGGCGTCCGACCGTTTCATCGATTACGTGAGCAACCGCCTGCGCTCGACAGTCGGGGCGGCCATGAACTGGAACCCCGATCCTTACCGAACAGCCGAAGATATCCTGCGTATGCTCGACAGGAAGCGGGAGGCACTCGGCTGGCCTGTTACGGAGTATGTGATTGGCACGAAAGAGGAGATAGAGGACCGCATCCCCGACACGGTAGAGATCGGCAGATCGTTCTGTGCGAACCTCTGAGCGGAAAGATGGTCCGCAAAGCAGCGCTGCCGTTTCCGGCAGATTATCTACACAACCAAAGGAGTAAAGGAGGGAAGAGCTATGCTGTTCGACGTTGAAAAACAGGCCGCGCAACGCTGGATTGTGGAGGCGCACCGGATATGCGAAGGATGTCCCTATTTCGGCATGGTTTCGGATGAACCCCCGTTCTGCATCATGCGCCAGAATCCGCCTGAGTGCACGATTGCCGGAATTGCCGGAAAATCCGGTACTCTGGTTCAGGAGAACTGCTGATGGGGAAGCCGGAAATTCCCGAACGCGATCCCCGCAGCCACTGGGACGCAATCTATTCGAACGCGGAGCCTTCCCGGCTGAGCTGGCACCAGCAGTTTCCCATCGAGTCTCTCGACCTCATCGAGGCTTCATGCGTCGACGCAGGAGCTCCAATCATCGATGTCGGGGGAGGCGCCTCGTCGCTTGCCGACTGCCTGCTGCACCGCGGCTACGGAAACATTACCGTACTCGACTGTTCGGAGGTGGCTCTCGACCAGGCAAGGCAGCGGCTCGGCTCCATGGCCGAAGAGATCCGCTGGCTGACCGGCGACGTCAGGAATTTCCGCACCGGCGAAAAATTCATGCTCTGGCACGACCGGGCGCTCTTCCATTTCATGGTCGATGCGTCGGACCGCAGAAAGTACCTTGAAACGCTCGATGCCTGCCTCGATGCGGAGGGCCATGTGGTGCTCGGCGCCTTTGCGCTCTGCGGACCCGGTACCTGCAGCGGTCTGGAGGTGATGCGCTATGACGAGTCGCTCATATCCGAACTGTTCGCTCCCCGTTTCAGGATAGTGTCCACCATGTTTTCCCGGCATGAAACCCCGTCGGGTCAGCCGCAGGACTTCATGTTTTTTTATATGCAGAGAGTGAAGGAGTGAAGCCCGGACGTGCTGATGCGGTTCCGGTTCAGCGGAAAATCTTTTTTTGTTTTGTATTTCAATTATATAGTTATATAATACTGCTAAAGAGCGGACGCTTTGCGGTCCGCTCTTGCAGGGAGTGTTTTCGCATCGGCCTTTCCCTGAGGCCGCGTTTCAGGGAAAGGCCGATGCACGTGCTCAGGTGTTTAACCGTTTAGACAGGTGTTCCCGGCATTATGCAGTGGACTGAAACAACAGGGCCCGGTTCGTTTGACGATGCTCTCTCTCCGGATGTTTCCGGAAGGTCGGCTTTGCCGGCTTACAACGTGAAAGAGGCCCCTTATGGCACCTGAAAACCGTTCCGCACTTTTTTTCAGGTGCGCGGTCAAGCAGGCTCGCTCAGAGCCCGAGGGAATGGAAAAGGAGCGGCAAGGCACAGAGCCCAATGGCAATGTTGGTTGCTCCGCAGATTTTTGTGATGATTGCGTTCGGCTTGTACCAGGCAAAGGGAAGCAGAAAAGTCAGCACATTGATGAGCACCAGCACCGTGCCTAGCGGCCAGATTTTTCCGAGGAGGATCGCCTTGTAGCTGAACACAGCGGTCATGAAAAAGATGCCGATGAAGAAGTGCGCATAGACCTTTTTATCGCCGGGGTTGTAGAAATGCAATGCAACGACAACCCAGAAGAGGCCGTAGGTGGCAAAAATGGTTCCGACAAAAACACGTGATTCCGGCGGCATGCCGACATCGAAAAGGTAGAGCGAGAGTGCGGTGAAAATCTGTGCGACACCCCCGAACCAGAGGGCGACGTTGGCGAGATTCTTTCCCAGTTTTGCGTGGTCGGTTTCGCCGTCAATGCCCAGCCCCAGCTGCTCCAGGCCGAATACCCATACGGTAACCATCAGGCCGAAGACGCCGATTGCTTCCGGATTTACTGCATTCATCGGAATTTTTCTCCTTTTCTGTTAATGATTGATAGTATGCTTCATGCCGCATCGGTCACAATTGTTATCGACGCGAACTGCAGAATCTACGTTTTTTAACAGAAAAACTCAGCCGGTTTTTCGCTGCCGTGCCCGTGCGGCTTTCAGCGTGAGCGGCCATGCGACCGTCCTGCGGGAGTTGTCGTTCCAGTACGGAAAAAGCCTTTTTTCCAGGCCGGCCACGGGATCGCATCCGTTTTTGGCGATAAACCGGCTGACGGCGGACCAGGTTCTGATGTAGCCGAGCAGTTCCTCTCTTTTCCACGAAACGCTCATGCTGAAGGCAGGGTGCTTCAGTTCAGTCATCGGCAGTTCGATACCTGCATAGCCCGCATCGACCATCGACCGTTCTTCAGGCCAGTACGGGCCCATCTCGGAGTGATAAAACTCCTCTACAGTGGCGCCCGTTTCCGCACCTTCAACCGTAACCGGTCCGTATGCCCATACGGCAAGCACTCCTCCCGGAACGAGCACCCGCTCCGCTTCCCTGAAAAACCGCCCGATGTCGAACCAGTGCAGGGCCTGCGCAACCGTAACCAGATCGACGCTCCCGGATTCCATTCCTGAATTTTCGGCCGGAGCGGTCCGGTACTCGATACGGGGATGCGGCGCTGCGGCGGCTATCTGCTCATGGCTGGCGTCGGTTGCCGTGACGCGCCCGAAATGCCGGGCAAGACCGAGCGCGGCCTGTCCGGAGCCGGTCGCACAGTCCCATGCATGGCGACCTGACGGTGCGACCGATGCCAGCCACACGAAAAGCGCTTCCGGGTAGGAGGGGCGGAATGCCGCATAGTTTGCCGATACCCCTGAAAAGTGGTCATGGAATCCGGGGTTGTGCTTTCCGGTCGGTGTCGTTGGGGCGTCCACTGTTTCAAACGTGAATGTGGCTGGTAACGGTAACGTATTCTTTGAAAGCAAAATATGAAAACTTCCGAAATGCCGGAACGACCCTCTTCGTCAACGGCACGAAACCGAAACAACCCGCAGCGGTATCCTGCGCAAACTGGACGCTCAGCCTGCGGCATACATGCTGAGAGCGGCTCCGGTTTCTGCGATAGTATTGGTTATTACGGGCATTATGCGGAATCCGCACATGGTTCCGGTTCTTTTTGACGTCATATTGGCAGAGAGGGGCATCCCCAGTAACCACAACAGGTTTAAGAGATATAAATCATCACAAAAAGAGACAGGCAGACAATTATGAGCACATCAATGAGATCATGGGCCACCCCACTGGCCATCGGCAGTTTCATCATTCTGGCCGTTACCGGCATCCTTATGTTTTTCAAGATCGAAGGGGGCTACATCAAGCCGGTACACGAGTGGCTGAGCTGGCTGATGGTGGCTGGCGTCGTGCTGCACACCATCGCCAACTGGAAGGTATTCGTAGCCTACTTTTCGAAAATCCCGGCGGTCTCCATCATTTCGGTCGCGGTTGTCGTAACGGCGCTTGCGGTGTTCATGCCCGCTTCACGCAGCGAGAACCCGAGGGCGAAGATGATGAAATCAATCGAATCGGCCAGGCTCGAGACGGTAGCCGAACTCGCCGGAAAGGAGAGCGGCGAAATCATCGCGACCCTCGCAGGGAATGGCATCAGCGTAAGCGATCCGTCCATGACCATCCGCCAGATCGCCAAGGCGAACCAGAAAAAGGAGATGGAGGTGCTCGGGCTGGTGTTCAGATGAGCCGCAGCTATCCAGTACGTTTAAAGCCGGGCATCGTCCCGGCTTTTTTTATTTCGATTACTGCCGCTGATCGGCAATTTTTTCTGCTATGTAATTTATGTATACTTATGGTATAGAAAAGGTGTGGGAGCTATGCTATGAAATTCGAATTCGACCCTGAAAAAAGCCGGCAGAACAAAGAGAAACACGGTATCGATTTTCTTGAAGCACAGTTGCTGTGGAAGGACGATGCGCTTGTTGAAATCCCGGCAAAAACGACTGAGGAACCCCGGTTTATTGTTATCGGCAGGATTTTGGGCAGATGCTGGTCCGGGGTCATAACATATAGAAGCGAAACCATAAGAATAATTTCAGTAAGGAGATCCCGATCAGAGGAGGTAAAGATCTATGAAGACGAAAGAATTTGATAAAGCGTTTGATGAAGGAAAGGATGTTACCGTTTACCTTGATTTGGGTAAGGCCCGACGCGTAAAACAGCTGCATAAACGGGTGAATGTCGATTTTCCGGTATGGATGATCGACTCGCTCGATAAAGAGGCAACACGGCTTGGCGTTTCGCGACAGTCCGTGATAAAGGTCTGGCTTGCCGAACGGCTTCAGCAACAGAAGGGATGAACCGCATTGATTCTGCTGTAACTCACCGGTTCGATAGTTCATATGCGAAGCCACTCAGAGAGCTTTCAGATCGAATCCGTACCTGAGATAGCTGATCATTCCATTGCCGCCATGGATATTTTCTATCCATGCGTTTTCATTGTGGCTGATGGCGATAATCTCTTTCGTACCAGTCTTCAGAAATGCAGTGGCAACGGTGTTCAGCGTATCAAGCTCTTTGGCTGAAAACTTTTCCGCGTCGAAAGAACGGCTTTCAGCCGGAAAAAACCGTTCTCCGGTTCCGCCATCAGGGAATTCCTGCTCACTGATGGTGAGGTCTCCTTTTTTTTCCATCCACTCGAAAATACTGTTGAAATTATCCGGAACCGGTCCCAACGGGATAGCGCAGTAACGGGTGCCACTGATCGAAAACCCCGATCGTTTAAAGTGCAGAAAGTCAGCATAGAACAACAGCTTGTTCAGTTTGGTCTTCCAGGGCTTGAGTTTTTCTGCAAAAAAGACAACCATTTCGCCGAGCTTTTCAAGGCTCGGTTTCAGGTATCCCGAGTATTCATCGGGCAATTTGGAGCCCATAAGGTATTCTTCGATGTCTACGCAGTTTGTTTTTTTTCGGTTTTCTATCAGCTGCTGAATTCTGGCGTTCAATTTTTCAAGTTGATTTCCCTTCAATGCGCCGCTCAGGCATACGATTTTCCGGAACTCCTCAGGATCCTGGGCAACCTGTATCAATCGGGCGTTCGATTCGCTTGGAACTTCTCCCTGCTCATAATTTCTGTAGGTGTTTGTTCCGAGTCCGAGCACTTCCGCCATTTTTGCAGCTGAAAGCCCGTAGGCCTCGCGTATTGATCTGATTTCTTCGGGAAAGGGCAGGTTGTGTTCGTCGCGATACTGGTTGTAGACCTGAACAAGGTTGATGTCATCGAGTTCAGTGGATGTGAACTGCTGTTGCGTATCGTTGCAGCGGTATACATGGTAACAAACCGGGTATTCCTTTTTTCGGAATATCATGGTTCGCGCTTCTTTTATAAGCGTCATTTCCCTACCGCTCATCGGGCTTTTCATGGTCATTCTGTTTTGAGAGGATATGGCATCCTGTGTTCGGCAATGTGAAACGAAATGCAGATAACGCTCGTGTCAGGCAATCCTTTAGTGATTTTGATATAGATTTCCCGCTGTTTCACCTCTTTTCCGAACACCCACATTTCAGGCCCTTTGTTCAGGATGTCATCGATGGGCCCGTCGCTGTAATCCTCAGCCTCGAGATTTTCGATTATTTTTTGTCTGTCCACGGGTCTTATTTCAAGGTCGAGCAGTGTCTGGGCATTTTTGCCCCGGTCATCCCGGAATACAATGCTCCATATTCTCAGCTTGCCCTTGAAGTCCTGAAGAAATGCATGGACCTGATGTTTTGTTGCTGTCATTGCACAGGGCACGTGTCAGAGAAAAACCGACTTTGGGTTGTTTCCGGTTTTGCTATAAAGTTGATAAAAAAGATCATTAAAGCCAAAATATTTACTTTAAAGTTTTTTGGTTGGCTCTGTGAAGGAACGGCACAATCCGCTGAACTGTGCTCCTGTTTAACAGAGCACTTGTTCTTTGAACAACCCGATTTCCTGTCCGGAAAGGCCTCAGCGTAAGCGATCCGTCCATGTCCATTTGCCAGATCGCCAAGCAGAACCAGACGAAGGAGATGGGGGTGCTCGGGCTGATGTTCAGATGAGCGGCAGCTATCCTGTACGTTTAAAGCCGGGCATCGTCCCGGCTTTTTTTATTTCGGTTTTTCAAATAGGGGGGCAGGCACTCGGATATGTGATTGCATGCGGAGTTAATCCGGCATGGGAATGAACCTGTCAGGTTTGTTTTCACCCTAAGCATGCGCCCAATGGGGCGCACCCCTGAAAAAGAAGCGGTACTCCGCCGCAAGCGCCATCGCATACATGTGAAGGATGATGAAGTTCAGCTGCGCATTTTTCCTTGCGATTTATTGCATAAACGATTTCTTTCGGTCGGTCGCGGTTTCAGCTCTTCGCCACTATTGCATATATTAAGGAGATAGCGAACTCTTGATATACGCTGATTTTCAAGGCACTTGCAACCCCATAACCCCTAAGCTCATAAATCATGGAAACACCTCCTGAAGTAAATCCTACACTTCAGCCGGAGATCGATGACCTCAATGCGCAAATCTCTGAAGCCGAATCTGAAATCGCGCTGAACGAAGAAATAATGATGGGTTATTATGCAGAGATGCTGGAGAGTCTCGATTATCCGCCCACCATGGACCTTCCGAAATACACGAAAGAAGATGTCGAATGGGCAAAGAAATTCCGTAAAAGCTGCTCTTCTGAACAGGCAGTATACGATATGCCCCCTCCCGGTGGAGGATCGCTAGACCTCTCACGGCCGATGCTTGGCGCACTGTTCAGTGCAGGGCTCAAGATCGGGGAGCTGAAAGACCGCATCAAGGAACTCCGAAAGAAGATCGAAGAGCTGCTAGGAATATCGGATTCTGCTGGTGAGTGAGCCGTTCCTGATTGAGTTGAAATCCTCGCCGTGAAAGGCATCAGCGTAAGCGATTCGTCCATGACCATTCGCCAGATCGCCAAACAGAACCAGAAGAAGGAGATGGAGGTGCTCGGGCTGGTGTTCAGATGAGCCGCAGCTATCCTGTACGTTTAAAGCCGGGCATCGTCCCGGCTTTTTTTTATGTGTGGCAGAAATAAAACAACAAGGATTACTATGCAATGGCGATGAAAGACCATTTTCTATTATGCTATACATCTTTCATAAGATTCTATAAACAAACCTCGAACCGTTGGGACGTATCCCCATTTTGGGAAGGTGTCACTTCGATTGATTCGATTCTACTGTTGTTTCCTTTTTCGTCTTCAAATCGGTTGTTTCAATTCTTGAACCTCTCCTGATTATGATATCGCAAGAATTCAGCATCGGGCATGAAGCGCCAAGGAGCATGAATATCTTGTCTATCGTATCGCAGGAAGTAATCTCTGACCGCAGGGTTTTTCTTCTGTTGTTTGAGCAAAGGGGAAATCTTCACTTTGTACTCGGGAGTGATGGTCAATAGGCCGGATTCGAAGGCTTTGTCGTGAAGGGCGTTCATGGCCAAGCCGTTTCTCGGGTTGAGCCGATTTTTCTCGTCTATGCTCCATGGTTTGATGTGACCGGCCACAAGCAGTTCGTTGTTCTGGAGCCCGGTAATGCAACAGGTATTGTTGTACGAAGCAAGAATCATAGTTCTGAAGAACGCTTGATTCACCCGTGTTTTCACCATCCGTTCTCTCGTTCGCCCTTCCTTGGGAAGTTCATCTTCATCGATCTGGTTGAGTTTCTCGACGGTCGAGTGTTCAATCGACGCTCTGAGTTTTTCGCTTTCGAATGGAAGTCGGTCCCAATCCTGATAAAATTCGTTCCAGATCTCCCTGTCGAGCTTGCTGGCGTTTGAAGCTCCCTTGATGCCGCGAGCCTGCAGGCTCGGGTCGAGGCTTGCGAAGTTGACGAGCTTGTATGCAATCGAACCGGGAGTCCGTCCGATCAGTGACGCAAGCATGACTACCTCGGGATTTTTCGCATGCAGGCGGCCGAACGGCAACTTGCAATAAAGGTTGATCGCAAGGATCAATTCGTCACGCGTCCACAGTTTCTGGCCTGCTTTCATTGTTTGATGCCTCTCGTAAGCTCAATTGAAGTTATTTCTTCGATATTATTTCCGCATTTCGCGGCAGGAATTCCCGATAGTTATACTTGCACTGGACCATGATCGTTTCATGTCAGACGCGCTTGAATACGTGAAAGATGATCCAGCGGGTCGAAGGCCTTCCAGCCCTGAGCCGCACTTGTTTGTACTACCGTCAGAAACTCGCCGATTGTTCTGGATGGATTTGCCGAATGCTCGTTTTCGATCTCTTCGAGCGATTGGTACTCGTGGTAACAGTGGTCGTCGTCGGTGATCGGCTCGTCGGCGTAGAGGAAAAGCTCCGGGATTCCTATTTGATGGGCGATAAAGAAGCTCTCCTGCTCGAAACAGCTTTTTAGCCGGTTGTCGATCTCTTCGATGGTCAGCTGTTCCGGATTGCTGAACTCGACTGAGCCCTGGCGTTTGAAATTGCTCCCATCGCGGTAAAGGTAGTTGAACCTGACGAGTTTGAGCATGGAGTGACGGGCCGATTAATTGGTTGATGCTGGTATTACTGAAGTATAGCGATTGGCGGGGGGCCCGGCAAGTAGGTTGATTCCTCTCGGGACAACGAAATATGTATAGTAGACTGATCTTATTCGGTACGTATAAGATGAAATCCGGGTTTCCGGAGGTTGATTTTCGGGATATAAAGCAAAACCCCCCGGCTTCATGCGCGAAGCCGGGGGGTTTGTTGTTTCTGCTGCCGAAACGGTTACTTCCTCAGGTACTGGAAGCTGGGGTTCGGGCGGCCGACGTAGCAGCTGCGGGTGAAACCGTATTTTTTGATGATGGCGAAGGCCGCTCTGGCCTCGGTTTCCTTGCCGCCGAAATCGAATACCCAGTGGCTGCCGTCCACGATTTTCCAGCTTCCTCCGATGTTCTTGACTTCGATGGTGTTCGGGTTGAAGGCGACGCAGTCCTCTCCCGGCATGTTGCCCTGAGGCGCATTGCCGTTAACCAGCAGGTACTGGAAACTCGGGTCCGGACGTCCGACGAAGCATGAGCTGT
>JAAXXP010000020.1 GCA_013334435.1 Chlorobiaceae bacterium
TGAACTCCAGGGCAAGCTTTTTTACCGACGGAGCCACCATCTTGCACGGCCCGCACCATTCGGCCCAGAAATCCACGAAAACCGGCACCGCGCTGGACTGTATGAGATCGTTGAGCGATTTGGACATAGGTATTGTGTTTCATTTATGATGTAAACAACCGCGATCCCTGATTTTTTCAAGCCGGTCACTGATCATCAGGACATATTGTGAGGCGCATCAATGAATTGTCGTGAGCGGCAGGAGTGCAAGGCGAACGGAACGCAGAAACCGGAGTGTACACGAAGTACATGAGGATTTCGAGTACCGCTCAACGAAACAATCCTGACGCGGAACAAATTCATTGATGCGCCTCCCGCAACAGTTCGGTCTTCCACTCGATACGGCACCCAGAGTGCCGGAGCATGGCCGCGACGCTGCAATATTTCTCCATCGAGAGCGAGACCGCACGATGGAAATCGGCAAGAGGACAGTCGGGGCTTTCGAGACTGAAACGCATGCTGATTGCGGTAAAAACTTTCGGATGCTCCTCGGCTCGATCACCATCGACTTCCACGCAAAGCGCTACCGGATCCCGGCGCTTCTTCCTGAGAATGCTGATGACGTCCATCATGGAACAGGCCGCAAGCGACTCAAGCACCATCTCCATCGGAGAGGGCGCCGATCCGGTTCCGTGAAATTCCGCCGACGTATCGAACAGGGTAACGTGGCCGGCCCTGGTGGTCCCGGCAAGAGGCATGGTGTTGCGAAAGGTGACGGATGCGTTCATGGGGCGAATTCCTTTATGATTTCGAGCTTCTCAACAGGTAAACAGGCAATCGGGCTTTTCAGTTTCGCACTCCCCTGCTCATCTTTACAGCGGCATTCGGGAATGAAACTTATAAATTGTACCCTCGGTTGGTTGTTCGAAAACCTTACCTTGTGCATCTGCGATGGCGGTTGCTTTTACCGGCTCCCCACAGGTTATCGTGTTCCTGCTCATATTTCCTGCAACAGAAACCGTCTGCCTATGAACTATCTACTGGAAAAGCCGAGAAAGGTCTATGTCTCGAGAAAAATCGAGTTCAATGCCGCTCACCGTCTTTTCAACCCGGAACTGAGCGATGAAGAAAACCGCAGCCTGTACGGAAAGTGCAGCAATGAGCACGGACACGGACATAACTACGAACTGGAGATCACCCTCTACGGAACGGCCGACCCTGAAACAGGGTTCCTGTTCGACCTGAAGCTGCTGAAAAACATACTCGAAGAGGAAATCATTGCGCGATTCGACCATCGCCATCTGAATTACGACGTACCCGAACTCAGCGGCTGCGTGCCGACAACCGAGGTACTTGCCGTGCTCGTCTGGGATATTCTTGAAAACCGACTCAAACAATTCAACAACCGGGAAATCTCCCTTTACGAAGTCAACATATATGAAACAGGAAAAAACGCTGTCCGATACCTTGGAGAATAAACCGGCTCACCATTCCGGTCGGGCAAGCCAGTGCATCGATGACGACTGCCTGTATGAAGTGCAGGATAACGATACCGATGCGCTGTCGAGAATTGCCGATGCAGTCTACACCATGCTTGACGGAGTGGGTGAAGACCCGGAGCGCGAGGGTCTGGTTAAAACCCCGGAACGGGTTGCCCGCTCCATGCGCTTCCTGACGCGGGGATATCGCCAGGATCCTGAAGAGGTGCTGAAAAAAGCGGTGTTTACCGAAGCCTACGATGAGATGGTGCTCGTACGGGACATCGACATCTTCTCGATGTGTGAACACCACCTGCTCCCCTTTTTCGGAAAGGCTCATGTGGCATACATCCCGGACGGGAAAATCGTCGGGCTCTCGAAAATAGCGCGGGTTGTGGAGATATATGCCCGGCGTCTCCAGGTTCAGGAACGACTGACCCAGCAGATCCGCGACGCAATACAGCACGTTCTGAACCCGAAAGGCGTGGCGGTCGTCATCGAGGCGCGCCACATGTGCATGGTCATGCGCGGCGTCGAAAAACTGAACTCCGTCACCACCACGTCGGCCATGTCGGGAGAGTTTCTTGCATCCCCCTCCACACGAAGCGAATTTCTGCGTCTTATCCGCCCCTGAATCCATCCTCCCTCAAAAGCAAAAGCGGCCCGGATGCATCATCACCCGGACCGCCTGACTTTGTCTTGAAACGCCTTCAACCGGTTGCCCGATTACTCCTGAAGCCACTCCTGCAGTATCGTCCTGCCCTCTGCTACCGCCTCGTCCAGCAGCTCACGGGCTTCTCCGCTGAGGCCGCTTCCGAGATCGAGAATTCGTGGCGGTATGCCGATCAGCACGAACCTCTCAGGCATCCGGCCGTGCAGCTGCGCAATACCCAGAAGCTCACTCAGGCCCATCTGGTGAGAGGACATCTTCCGGTGAATGAATGCCGGCAGTTCATCCTTGTGATACACGTAAACCCGGCTTTCGAAATCCAGAGGAATAAGCGCATCGAACACCATGACGGCATCGCTCGACTCTATATAGTCGAGCAGATAGAGGCCCTGTGTACCGCCATCGACAAACTGAACCGTCTCCGGATAATCGCCGTCTTTTTCAAAGGCCCGGATGGCCTCCACCCCGAATCCCTCGTCGCCGAAAAGGATATTGCCAAGCCCGAGAACATTGATACGGTTGTATTTCAACTTGGCTCTTCCTCCACCTTGTGCTTGTATCCGGTTACGATGGATGAGGTGACGCTGGTGCGATCAACCACATCGTGACGGAACACGGCGTAGAGATGCATGATAAGGTAGATCGGAAAAATCCATGCCAGCAGATGATGCGCGAAATGCAGCGCATAGCTCCCTCCGAAGAGGGGGATCATCCAGCCGAAAAGGCTTTCCGAGAAGCCGCCCGGATTGTTCTCGCCGTACATGGCAAGCCCGCTGAGAATCATGAAGGTCGAGCCGCAGAAAATAAAGATGAAATGAGCCAGGGCTGCAACCGGGTTGTGACCCACATAGTTCGGCTCGTCACGTCTCAGAAAGAGATACGACTCGACCTGTTCCCGGAAGGGCTTGCCCCACCAGGAGGGCGACCAGGGCTGAAATCCGCCGAAGCGGGCATACTTGTCGTCCCCGAAAAGCGCCCAGTACATCCTGAAAAGAAAGTTTGCGATAAAAATAAACGCCGCAGCGAAATGCAGATACCGCCACCACGACATCCCGTTGTACCAGACCGCTTCGCCCAGAGGCGGGTTGATGACCGGGGCTGCAATATACATGCCGGTCAGCAGCAGCATAACGGTACAAATGGCATTGACCCAGTGGTAGAAGCGTACCGGCAGCCGCCAGACATAGATCTCCTCAATGATTCTGCCCATGGTAGCCTCCGTTTAAACGATTCTGACACTGGTAACTTCCTTGCCATTCATATCGAACACATGTGACGCGCAGGCAAGGCAGGGATCGAAGGAGTGCACTGTCCGGATAATTTCCAGCGGCTGCTCCGGATTGGCCATCGGGGTGCCTTTCAGTGCCGATTCGTAAGCGCCTGAATTGCCCTTGCCGTCCCGCGGAGATGCATTCCATGTCGAAGGCACCACAATCTGGTACTCCTTGATCTTCTGGTCCTTGATGTGGATCCAGTGGCCAAGTGAGCCGCGTGGAGCTTCGCTGTAGCCGAACCCCTTGCACTCTGCAGGCCAGGTGGCCGGATCCCAGCGGTCGCTGTTGAAGGTGCGGTAGTCCCCCTTCTTGATGTTGTCGACGAGCTGGTCGTAGAAATGGCGCATGAACCCGGAGGTCTGCTTGCACTCGATACCCCTTGCGGCTGTCCTGCCGAGCGTCGAGAAAAGCGCTTCGGGTCCGACCTGCAGTTTCGAAAGAACCATACCGACGGTATCCTTGATCATGGGATCGCCTTTTGCATAGGCGATCAGCACACGGGCAAGCGGACCTACTTCCATTGCGTGGTTTTTCCAGCGGGGCGTTTTCAGCCAGCTGTATTTCTTCTCGGTGTCGAGGTGCTCGAACGGAGGCTTCGGGCCGGAGTACGCAGGCTTGGTCTCGCCTTCCCAGGGATGCAGTCCCTTGTCGTCGCCTTTCGAGTAGGTATACCAGCTGTGGCTGACCTCTTCGGTAACATGGGCGGCATCTCTCGGATCGACGTCGTGCACGGTCGTGAGATCCTTGCCGAGAATCGCGCCTCTCGGCCAGAGCAGGGTCTTGAAGTCATCAAGCGTGGTTTCCGGGAAATCGCCGTAGCTGAGATAGTTGCCCAGCCCGCCGCCGTAGAGCCAATCCTTGTAGAATCCCGCAATGGCGATGAGATCGGGAATATAGACCTGATCGATGAACTGCTGGGTCTGGTCGATGATCTTTTTCACCATGGCGAGCCGCTCGATATTGATGGCCGTATCGCTGTTCGGGTCAATCGCGCAGGCCATGCCGCCTACCAGATAGTTGGGATGCGGATTCTTGCCGCCGAAAATGGTATGGATCTTGACGATCTCCTTCTGGAAATCAAGCGCTTCGAGATAGTGTGCCACACCGATGAGGTTCACCTCGGGCGGCAGCTTGTAGGCGGGATGGCCCCAGTAGCCGTTCGAGAAAATGCCGAGCTGCCCGCTTTCGACGAATCCAACCAGCCGCTGCTGCAGATCCTTGAAATAGCCCACCGATGATTTCGGCCACGGGGAGATGCTCTGGGCGATATCGGAGGTCATTTTAGGATCGGCTTTCAGAGCGCTCACCACATCTACCCAGTCAAGCGCATGCAGGTGGTAGAAATGCACCAGATGGTCCTGCGTCTGCTGGGTGGCATTCATGAGATTGCGGATGATACGCGCGTTGGTCGGCACTTCGATGCCCAGGGCATCCTCGACGCACCTGACCGAGGCGAGGGCATGCACGGTCGTGCAGACACCGCAGATGCGTTCGGCAAATGCCCATGCATCCCTCGGATCGCGCCCTCTGAGAATGACCTCGATACCTCGCCACATGGTACCGCTGCTGTATGCTTCCTCGATGACGTTGCTGTCGTTTACTTTAGCCTCTATTCTCAGGTGTCCCTCAATGCGGGGAATGGGATCGACTACAATTTTTTTAGCCATGCTCTACTCCTTGTTAAGCTTTTTCCTCTGAATCGTTTCCTGCCTTGGCCTTTTTGACCGCTGTAACGGCGGCATGCGCGGCAGCTCCAGCTGCAGCCGCACCTACGGCGATCACACCGATCCTGTCGGCATTACTGTCCGTACCGAGGAACGATACTTCGGCAAGACGCTCGTAGAACGGTCCCTTGTCCCAGAAATTCGGTTCCGAGCAGCCGATGCACGGATGTCCCGAACCGATCGGAAAGCTGACGCCGCCGTTCCACTGGATTTTCGAACAGGCGTTGTAGGTTGTCGGTCCCTTGCAGCCCATCTTGTAGAGGCACCATCCCTTTCTTGTCGCCTCGTCGTCGAAGCTCCTGACAAACATGCCGGCATCGTAAAATGCCCGACGGTAGCACTTGTCATGAATCCTGGTGTTGTAGAACGCTTTCGGCCTGCCCATGCGGTCCAGCTCCGGCAGGGTGCCGAAGGTGTGGAAATGGGCGACTACACCGGTCATCACTTCAGAGATGGGCGGACAACCCGGAACATTGACAATTGGTTTATTCTTGATGATTTCGGAAATCGGCGCAGCTCCGGTAGGGTTGGGATCGGCGTTCTGAACACAGCCGTACGAAGCGCATGCCCCCCAGGCGATGATGGCCGCGGCATCGGCCGCAGTCTCCTTGAGCGTGTTCAGGAAGGAGTCACCGCCCACCATGCAGTAGACCCCGTCATCTTTTGTGGAGGCGTTGCCTTCGACGGCAAGAATATATTTACCCTTGTACTCCTGCATGATTTTCCTGCGCACATCTTCGAGCTGATGACCGGCGGCGGCACTGAGCACATCGTCGTAGTCGAGAGAGATCATGTTGAAAATGATGTCCTCGATGGTGGGATGGGAAGAACGGATAAAGGATTCCGAACAACAGGTGCATTCAAGCCCGTGCAGCCAGATAACCGGAGTTCTCGGCTTTGTTTCCATGGCTTGAACCATTTTGGGTACCATTGAAGGGGAAAGACCGAGATAGACCGACGTAAGCGAGCAGAATTTGAGAAAATCCCGTCGGCTTATGCCGCTGGCCCGGAAAATATCGGCGAAGGTCTGGTTGTTGTGCATTACTGCCTCCGGATTAAGTGAACCGGACTGTAGGGCGAAAAATCTGCCGAATCCGGTGTGCCTGTCTGTGGTAAAGTCAATTAGACTAACTGTTAAATTAACAATCGTTGATTAATTTTCCAGCAGCCCACCCTCAATAATAACGCGAAAAACAAAAAAACCCTGCAAATCTTATGATTTTGCAGGGTTTTAACACTGGTTAGTGACGCCTGAAGCTACTCAGTAGATCGTTACGCCAAGCATCGATGACGAAATTCTGGCAAAATCGGTAAGCGGCTTGAAGAAAAGACCGAAATAGAGGGTCAGGATCATCAGCACCGCTATGGCGACCTTATGGAGTATCCCGAATCCGGCTTTCACTTCACAGGGCTGGGTCGATTCCCTGAGATACATGTTCAGAGGAATGAGCATGTAGTAGTAGAGAGAAATGACGCTGGTCAGGACGCCGATAAGAGCGAGCCAGATATAAACCGAACCTTTGGCCAGAAGCGCCGAAAAGATCATGAGCTTGCCGATAAAGCCCACCGTCGGAGGAAGACCGACAAGGGAGATGAGAAACACCGTAAGAGCCGCGCCGGCAAGAGGCATCTCTTTGCCGAGACCTCGATAGTCTTCGAGATTCTCGCTTCCGGTTCTGTTGGAAATAATGATCACCACATAGAATGCTCCGATGTTCATGAGCAGATATCCCAGCAGATAGAAGAGAGTCGCCTGGGTGCCCAGCGAATCCATGGCGATGATGCCGAGCAGAAGATAACCCGCATGCGCAATCGAGGAGTAGGCAAGCATTCTCTTGACATTCTTCTGCCAGAGAGCCACAACGTTGCCATAGACCATCGAAGCTATGGCTATGACGATCAGCAGCATGAGCCAGTCGATGCCGGCGATATCCTGGAACGGTTCGCCGCCGTGAGGAATGGCTACATAGAAAAAGCGCATGAGAATGGCAAAGCCTGCCGCTTTCGAACCTACCGAGAGATAGGCGGTAACGGGAGTCGGCGCGCCTTCATACACATCGGGACTCCAGAAATGGAAAGGCACGGCTCCGATCTTGTAGCCGAAGCCCGCAAGAATGAGCAGTGAGGCCAGCATCATCACCAGCGGATCGTATCCGTGCAGGGCAAGTTCCGAACTGATCTTCATGATGTTGGTCTGGGCGGTTATGCCGTAAATCAGGGAAAAACCGTACACCATGAGTCCCGTGGAGACCGCTCCGTAGACCAGATATTTCAGGGCGCCTTCGGAAGAACGCGGATCGTCCTTCCGGTAACCGGTCAGCACATATGCGGTAAGGCCTACGAGCTCCATGGAAAGAAACATCATCAGGAGATCGACCGACGAGGCCATCATGATCATGCCGATAACCATGGCGACAATCAGTGCATAGTACTCGCCCATGCTCCTTACATGGCGGTTGAGCTGATCGTCTGCGACCGATATCAGTACCGCAAGAATACCTGAAATCACGAAAAAGTACTTGAAGAAGATCGCGAACCCGTCAAGCACGTACATCCCGAAAAAGATCTCTCCGGCTTCAAGCAGATGCTGCTGATAGATAAAGTAGAAGCTGCCGGCAAGACCGAGAACGGTAAGCAGAGGCAGCAGATTGTTTTTTCTGCCTTTCACCGCCAGATCGACAACGATCAGGAGCATGAAAAGCACTGAGAGATAGATTTCAGGCATGAAAAAACCAACGCCGGTTTTCAAGGCAGCGATGATACTCTGTATTTCAGCACCTGATGGCAGCTCGAACATAATTCTCTTCGTTTATTCTTTTACCTCATTCGGCAGATTAATTCAATGCGGTCATCACGACAGGCGAAAGCACCTCAACGAGCTTGTTGATGCTCGATGTCAGCATGCCGAGCACCGGCATCGGATAGATGCCGAGGAAAATGACGATAATGGCAAGCGGGACAAGCATGACCAGCTCGCGGGCATCGAGATCGAGCTTCCCTTTCCAGTCATGGAAATGGATGTGTTCATGGCCGTCGGCTCCGACTTCGAGATCGTAGGCCGCATCCGCCTTTCTCTTGCCAAGAAACATCCTCTGGAGCGACCAGAGCAGGTAGGCCGCACCGAACACGATACCGAGCACGGAAACGATAGCCACATTGCGGGTGGTCACCGAACTGAAAGCGCCTACGAAAACGAACGCTTCGGAAATAAAGCCGGAGAGACCGGGAAGACCGAGCGAGGCGAACCAGGCTATGGTGACGACCGCGGCGTAGACCGGCATATAGGATGCGAGGCCACCGAACTTGTCGATCTGGCGGGTGTGGGCCCTGTCGTAGATCACGCCGACAAGAAGGAAGAGCATGGCCGTGATGGTGCCGTGGTTGAACATCTGATAGAGCGCACCGACCATTCCCTCGCTGTTCGCGGCGGCAAGACCGAGCAGCACGTAACCCATGTGGCTGATGGACGAATAGGCAACCATTTTCTTGAGATCCTGCTGGGCAAGCGCGCAGAATGCACCGTAGATGATATTGATGGCGCCCAGAACCGCGATCACGTAAAGCGAGGCCTGGAACACTTCAGGGAAAAGCGGGAAGTTGATGCGCATCATGCCGTACGTACCGAGCTTAAGCAGCACGCCGGCAAGAATGACCGAAATCGGGGTCGGAGCTTCGACGTGCGCGTCGGGAAGCCAGGTGTGGAACGGAAACATCGGAACCTTGATGGCGAAACCGATAAAGAGTACGATGAATGCCGCGTAACGCCACATGACGTTGTCCGGACCAAGAATGGCATCCTTGATATAGTTCTCCTGGCTTGCCATGGCGACCAGACTGAAGGTGTGATTGCCGGTAAGCGGATCGATAACGCTGAAGTAGAGGCCGATCATGACCAGCAGCATGAACACGGAACCGAACAGCGTGTAGAGGAAGAACTTGATGGCTGCGTATTCACGGTTCGGACCGCCCCATATACCGATGAGGAAGTACATAGGAAGCAGCATGAGCTCCCAGAACACGTAGAACAGGAAAAAGTCGAGCGCCACGAAACAGCCCATCATCGCCGTGGCGAGCAGGTTGTAGAGGATGAAGTACCCCTTTACCTGTTTCTGGATCGGCCAGCTCGAAAGAATTCCGATGATCGAGATCAGGGCGGTCAGGATGACCATGGTGATCGAGATACCGTCTACACCGAGGAAGTACTCGATGTTGAGCGATCCCATGCTCCCCAGATCGAGATTGATCCACGGCAATCGTTCGATGAACTGGAAGGAACCTTCCGGGGCTCCTCCGGCGGCAGCGGTGATTCCCGGCAGAGAGGCGTCATACCCCTTCCAGATCAGCACAGCGAGCACGCCCTGGGCGATTGCCGCAAGCAGTGACACTATTCTGATTATCTGCTTCTGTGAAGAAGGCACGGCAAGAATCACCAGACCGGCAAGAATAGGCAGAAAAACGATAAGACTCAGCATGTTCCGTATCTGTAGGTTTTCAATTTAAAAATAAATGCCTCTCAGGAGATCAGTTGTGTAAAGTAATAGATAAAGTACCCTATCACGGCAAGCATCAGCATAACCACATAGGTCTGCACCTTGCCGGTCTGCAGCTTCTTGAGGACTGCACCGGTGGTATTGACGAAGAAAGCCGTGAAATTCACCGCGCCATCGACGACATACCTGTCGAAGCCGCCGCTGGTAAAGGCAACTTTTTTCGTCACGACGGCAACGCCGTTTACCGCACCGTCTACAATATTGGTGTCTATCCAGGAAAGCACCTTTGACAGAACGACCGAACCGTTGATGATGGTGGCCTGGTAAATTTCATCCCAGTACCACTTGTTGAACGAAAAGAGGTAGAGGGGCCTGATGCTCGCTGCGGTCCGGTCGGGATCGATGATCCGGAAGACATAGACGACAAGCGCAAGGCTGATGCCGAGCACGACCATGACGCTGGAAATCAGGATAGCCGGATTGTGCGCCTCGTGTGCGGCATGGGCAATGGATGCCTGCCGCGGATCGGAAAACACGTGGCCCGCTGCTTCACCATGCGCACCGGCTTCCGCGCCATGCCCTTCGGATGCCGCTTCCGAAGCCACTCCTTCGGAATGGGCATCGCTTTCGGCGCCATGACCAACGGCAGGAACCGCTTCTGCAAGCAGACGATCGGGACGCGTCGCGGAGACGGCCGTATCGTGCTTCGCTCCGCCTGCAGAAGAACCGACAACCGTAGCCGGAGTCTGCACCATGCTCATGAACCACCCCTTCGCTCCGTCAAGCGGATCGGGAGAGTAGACGGCAAACACGGAGAGTGCTGCAAGTACCACCAGCGGAGCCCTCATGTTCCAGGGCACCTCATGCACGCCGTGCGCCTCTTCGTGATGAAGGTCATGACCATGCGCCGCATGGGCGTCGTGTCCGTGATGATGATCATCCGCGGGCTTGAGATGCGTACGGCTCTCCCCGAAGAAAACCAGCCATATCTGCCGCCCCATGTAGAATGCGGTCAGCATGGCAGAGAAAAAGCCGAGGAAAGGAATGATATAGTAGATGCCCCCGCCTTCGGCGTTGGCAAAGCCGATTGCTCCGGCAAGGATCGCGTCCTTGCTCATGAAGCCGCTGGTCAGCGGAAGGCCGGCAAGAGCGAGCGTTGCAAGGGTGAAGGTGGCGAATGTCCAGGGCATATGCTTGCGAAGTCCGCCCATCCAGCGCATATCCTGTTCATGGTGCATGGCGTGGATGATCGCGCCGGAACCAAGGAAGAGACATGCTTTGAAAAACGCATGCGTCACCAGGTGGAAAAGCGCGGCAGAATAGGCCCCGACACCAAGGCCAAGCACCATATAGCCGAGCTGGGAAACCGTCGAATAGGCCAGAACCCTCTTGATATCGTGCTGGGTGATGGCGATGGTGGCGGCCATGAAGGCCGTGAATGCACCGATAAAGGCGATCACATGAAGCGCGTCCGCGGTAAGCAGCACAAAAATCCTGGCCACGAAATAGACGCCTGCAGCAACCATGGTAGCCGCATGGATAAGTGCGGAAACCGGCGTCGGACCCTCCATGGCGTCGGGCAGCCAGACATGCAGCGGGAACTGTGCCGATTTACCTACACAGCCCATGAACAGAAGGATGCCTGCAGCGGTAAGCCAGGCCTGGCTCAGGCCGAACTTTCCGGCGGCGAGGTTCGCGAAAATCTCCTGATAGCTGAAGGTATGGAACTGCGAATACAGAATCAGGATACCGAGCCACATTCCGATATCACCCACCCTGTTGGCAAGAAAGGCCTTTTTCTGTGCGTCGGCGGCGCTGTCCTTCTCGAAGTAGAAACCGATGAGCAGGTAGGAAGAAAGACCGACCAGCTCCCAGAAAATATAGATGGCGAAGAGGTTATCGGCAAGCACGATACCGAGCATCGAGAACGTGAAGATGCCGAGAAAGGCAAAAAACCTTCCGTAGCGAGGGTCTCCCGACATGTACCCTGTCGAGTAGAGATGCACCAGAAAGCTGATCAGGGTGACCATGGCAAGCATGATCGCCGTGAGATTGTCGATCACGATACCCATCTTGATGACAAGCGGGCCTACTCCGGGCACATTGCCCAGATCGATCCAGGTAAAATCCCATACCACCCTGAAAGCCGGATCGTAAGACTGAACAACGACACTCCAGAAAATATAGAGCGAAATGGCAAACGTCGTGCCGAGTATCCCAACACCGATGAAATCACCTCTTCTGGGAAGCCGTTTGTTGAAGAAAATAAGGATCACAAACGACAGAAGCGGCAGAAGCAGAACGGCTATTGATAACTGGATTAAACTGTGCATGTTCTTTCGATTTTCAGGAAATAATAAAACTGATGGATCTTCTGCCTGCTCACTCCTTCATGGTATCGATGGTTGACACATCGACGCTCCTGAAGATTTTATAGATGTTGATGACGATTGCCAGGCCGACGGCCGCCTCGGCAGCGGCAAGAACGATGACGAACAGGCTGAACATCACACCCTCCATGCCTCCGTTGAATTTAGAGAAGGCCAGAAAGTTGATATTTGCAGCGTTCAGGATCAATTCCACACCCATGAGAATGACAATGGCGTTTTTCCGGGTCATCACGGCGAAAAGCCCGAAACCGAAAAGCAGTGCCGATATGGTCAGGTAGTGATTGAGACCTATGTTCGTAAGCAGTTCCATGAAAAAGATGGCTTAATGTTCGTTATTGTGGACGTTGTCGTACCGGGCAAGGAACGCGGCGCCGATAAGGGCGGCCAGAAGCAGGATGGAAGCCATCTCGAAGGGAAGAACGTATCTCGACATGGTTTCGATACCGATACGCTCGACAACGCTCCCCTGCAGCTGAACCTCCGAAGGTTTCCATGTGCCGGTCGTATAAAAGGTGAACAGCAGTCCCCCGACGGTTGCCACCAGCAGCAGCGTTCCCGGAACCACGTGGAGCACGTCGGTTTTCAGATCGGCCTGCATGATGCTGTTGGTGAACATGACACCGAAAAGCAGAAGCACGAGAATGCCGCCGACATAGACAACGATCTGGGTGACGGCGATGAAATCGGCGCTGAGAAAAACATAGAGCGCCGCGGCGCCGAAAAAGGTGAAAAGCAGGGCGAAGGCCGAGTAGATCACGTTTTTGGAGAACACCACGAATGCCGCCGAAAACACCGTGATTGCGGCAAAGATATAAAAGATAGTAACGAAGGTCGCGTTATTCATGTGTTATTGCCCTGGTTTCGTATTCACTTACTGACCGTTCTTCTCTTCTGCGGCTTTCGCAGCTGCCGCCTGCTTCTCCCTGGCGGCCTGCGCCTGCTGCTCGGCGACTTTACGGCGCTTCGCCTCTGCCTCAAGACGGGAAAGATTGCCGAAATGGTAGATCATGTTCTGCCGGTCGAACTCCGAAAAATCGCTTACCGGGGTATGCACAAGGCATTCGGTCGGACAGACCGAAACGCAGATGCCGCAGGTCATGCATTTGGCAACGTCGATATCGAAAACAGGAACCCAGAACTTTTTCTGCTGGCCGCCCGAAGTCTTGCCGCATACGGCCAGATCTTCCGGAAGCACCTTGATGGTCTCGATAGCGATACAGCCGATCGGACATGCCCTTTCGCACTGGCCGCAGCCGATACAGTCCTCGATATCGTTATAGAGACGATATCTGGCGTTCACCGGCGTAGGAACCGCCTCTCTCGGATACTGGAGGGTGCAGAGACCGTCTACCTGCCTGAAATAGTCGGCATCGTCGATACCCGCATCGCCTTTCCGGTGGATGGCATTGAAAAAATGCTTCAGGGTAATGCCCATGCCGGTAGCAATCGTTACCGCACCTGCCTTGATATTGCTGAAATATTCACTCATAATCTTCTTTCGTCATTACTTGCCTTGCAGCGTCAAACCGGTTTTCTACGGTACATAAATTTCCCAGATCGCCGTCAGCACGAAGCTGATGAATGCGAACGGGGTAAGAACCTTCCAGCAGAGATACATCAGCTGGTCAACCCTGAGTCTGGGAAGTGTCCAGCGAAGCCACATCTGCACGAAAATAAAGAAAAAGCCTTTCGAGATGATCCAGAACGCGCCCCATACCGGGCCGCTTGTCCAGTCATAGAGCGCAACAGAACCGAGATTCGGGAGCGGAGAGTTCCATCCGCCGAGAAAGACGATCGAGATAATCGCCGACACCATGAACATGCTTCCGTATTCCGCAAGAAAGATGACGGCGAACTTCATACCGCTGTACTCGGTGAAATATCCGGCCACCAGTTCGGATTCGGCTTCGGGAATATCGAAAGGCGCACGGTTCGTCTCGGCCAGCGATGCGATGAAATAGATAAGGAAAGGGAGCCAGGCTATAGGCGACTGGAAAAGATAGAAGTGCGCAAAACCGTAAGGACCGGACTGCAGGACGTTGATCTGCTGCATATCAAGCGTTCCGGCCATCATTGCGCCGCAGAGAAGGGCGATGGCTGCCGGAATTTCATAGCTCACGATCTGGGCGACGCTCCGAACCGCGCCGTAAAGCGACCACTTGTTGTTCGAACCCCACCCGGCGGCAAGAATACCGACAACTTCGAGAGCGACGATTCCTATGGCATAGAAAAGGCCGACGTTGAGGTTAGCCCCGATAAAGGCCGGACTGAAAGGGAGCACGGCAAAGGCGAGAAACGAACCTACAAAGAGAATGCCGGGACCGACCACGAAAAGGAACTTGTCGGCGGAAGTAGGCACGATATCCTCTTTCTGCAGGAGTTTGAGAATATCGGCAAGTGTCTGCAGGATACCCCACTTGCCGACCTCCATTGGACCAAGCCTGTCCTGCATGAAGGCGGAAATCTTCCGCTCGCCGTACACACCGTAGGTGAGGGCGTAGAGAGCGATGAAAACAAGGGGAATAGCGGCAATAATCACCAGACCGAGAGGAAACCACGACAAGGTGAGCCCGGCAAGCGCATCAGACCAGGCATTCAGGTTGTTACCCATAAGAAACGGCAGACGGATTTGCGAAATGGCGGCAATACTCATCGGTCAACCTCCCCGAGAACGATATCGATGCTGCCGATAATAGCCACGAGATCCGGTATAAGCTGACCTTTCGACAGATCTTTCATGGCGGATAGATTGACAAAACAGGAAGAACGCGCCTTGCAGCGGAGCGGCTTGGTTGATTTACCGTCGCTCTGGATGTAAAAGCCCAGCTCGCCGCGGGGATTTTCGGCCCTCGCATAAACCTCACCGGCTTTCGGGCGCACCCTCTTGGGCACTGCAGACCTCGGATTGAAACCTTCGGAACCGGGCATTTTCGAAATGCACTGCTCGATGATATTGAGGCTCTCCTCCATTTCAAGCGCACGGACAAGGTGGCGCGACAGACAGTCGCCGACATCTGAAAACTTGCCGTCCGGAACCGGAACGTTGAAATCGAGCTCGGGATAGACCGAATAGGGGTCGTTCCTGCGAAGATCCCACTTGACACCCGAGCCCCGGAGCATGGGACCCGACCAGGCGTAGTTGATGGCAACATCAGCGGGCATGATGCCGATACCCTTGGTGCGTTTGACGAAAATCTCGTTTTCGGTCAGAAGTTTGTACAGCTCGACGACTTTCGGGCGGAAGTAATCGACGAACTCCTTGACTCGCTTGTTGAAATCGGCAGGGATATCGAAGGCGACTCCGCCGATCCACACATAGTTGTAGAGCATGCGTGCACCCGATGCCCATTCGAGAAGATTGAGAATATGTTCGCGGTCGCGGAAACAGAAGAGAAAAGGAGTAAAGGCGCCGAGATCGATACCGTAGGTGCCGATAGCGACAAGATGCGAAGCAATCCTGTTCAGCTCGGAAACCATCACTCTTATAAATTCGACCCTCCGGGGAATTTCGATATCGAGAAGCTTTTCAACGGCAATGCAGTAAGCCCACTCGTTATTCATGCCGGTAAGATAGTCCATCCTGTCGGTATAGGGCACAATACCAGGGTAATCGACCACCTCGCAGTGCTTCTCGAAACAGCGGTGGAGATAACCGAGATATGGTTCCGCAGAGGTGACCACCTCGCCGTCCGTCATACATTCGAGCTTGAGCACGCCGTGCGTCGAAGGGTGCTGGGGACCCATGCTCAACAGCATCTCTTCGGTTGCGAGATCCTTCTCTATGACAACAACGTTGTCATCTTTCCGGGATACCCGTATCGACCCCTGCTCAGCCATTCCTAATTCCTGCATACTTGAGTCTGCTTTATTGCTGTTTAACCCTCATTAATACGGCACCTTGATCCCGTGGTAGCTCTCCTGAACCCTGTAGTCCTTGCGGAGCGGAAACCCTTCCCAGTCTTCGGGACAGAGAATCCTGCGCAGGTCGGGGTGACCGGTGAACTGCATGCCGAACATGTCGTAAGCCTCCCGCTCATGCCAGTTTGCCGTATGCCAGACATAGGCTGCCGTAGGAATCGAACCCCCATCTCTCGGACACTTCACCTTGACTGCTATCCGGTGAGGGAACTCCCCGAGCGATTCAAGGTTGCAGACAATGCCGAGCTGCTCTTCGGCCTGATAATCGACACCGGAAAGACAGGCCATGTAATTGAACTTCAATTTCGGATGGTCGCGCATGAACAGCGCGATGTCCGGCCACTTGGCGGCTTCGAGCACTTCGAAAAACGGCATGGTTTCATTGGCGTCGAAATCCGAAACCGCGCTGCCGAACTGCTCACGGATCACCGCATATGCCGCGGCACTCTGCTGTACCGACTGCGGCAAAACCCTACCTTCTTCCATTTCTGACATGATGCTCTGGATTACAAATTCATTTGTTATGCACGTGCGGCCTGTCGCCCGGCTTCGATAACCGGCTGCGGATCGACGCTCTTTTCAGCCAGCTTCCTGAGTGCATCGGCCCGCGAAATACCGATCTGTTCCATACGGATAAGCTCCTGCACCTTCATGAGGCCGCCGATGAGCGACTCGGGCCTTGGAGGACATCCCGGCACATAGACATCGACCGGAATAACCCTGTCCACGCCCTTGAGCACATGGTAGCCGTGCTCCCAGTAAGGACCGCCGCAATTGGAGCAGCTTCCCATGGAAAGCACATAACGCGGCTCGGGCATCTGCTCGTAAAGCCTGACCACCCGCTCGGCCATTTTCATGGTAACCGTACCGGCAACAATCATGAGATCCGACTGACGGGGTGACGAACGGGGAAAAATACCGAAGCGTTCAAGGTCGTAATTGGATGCGTTGGTGGCCATCATCTCGATAGCGCAGCATGCCAGACCGAAACCCATCGGCCACAGCGAAGACAACCTTGCCCAGTTCAGGACATTGTCGACGGAAGTTATCACAACATTGTGCTTCGATATACCGGCATCAAGTAAACCCATAACGCATAAATCTGGTATTGTGAAAATCAGACTCTCCTGCCCTCGGTCTTCCCGACAGGCATTTCAGGCATTTTCGGAATATTGGGAGTGGGGCGAACCCAGTCGAGGTCACCCTTGACCCAGGCGTAGGCAAGCCCGAGAATCAGGATTCCTGCAAAGACAAGCGCCTCGAAAAGCGCGAAAGAACCAAGATGCTTGAAAACGGTTGCCCAGGGATAGAGGAAGACAACCTCGACGTCGAAAATGATAAAGATGAGGGCTACAACGTAAAAGCGGATATTGAACTTCACCCATGCGCTGCCGACAGCCTCTTCACCGCACTCGTAGGTGGAGTTTTTCTCGGGATTGGGCCTGCTGGGACGAAGCATGCGTGCCGTCAGGTAGCCGCCCGCCACAAAAACGATACCGAGAGCGAGAAAAACGAAGACATTTCCGAAACCACTCAGCGTCTGATCCATGAGCTGTGCATTAAGATTATCCTTATTCCAGGGATACCGGAAAAAATCCCGGCACATGTAACAAGTGTTGCTTTAAAGTGCGCCAAATATAAAAAAAAATTCCTTTATCGAACAGAAAAAAACCTCAAACAGACGCATACCCGCAAGCCGTTACCAATACCGAAAAAAAGCCGCATGAATCTAAAAAAAATTACCTTAATTCATAATTAAATTAAAGAATCAGGCTTTTCCCCATAAAACCTGCTGCTGAAAACACGAAAAAACCTTAAAAAAAGAAACAGCACAAGCAGGGTGAGCGGAAAAACAATCGTCTGCACGACAAGAAAAGATCTGCTCGCCTGCAACAGGAAAGGTCCGAGAAGCGCCGTCAGCGCCATCCAGATAATAGGAGCCCATGCAACGGCAAGAATAAAAGGAAGACCGCTTTTCATGAAACGCTTCCGGAACTCAAGATCGCCAAACAGCTTCATAGAGGTTGAAAAAACAGGGTTGCGATCTGTTCTGCCATCAGGGCATCAAGATCTTTAAGAATTTCATACTCTTTTTTAAGGCTTTTCATGTCGCCCCGGGAAACATGGTACATGGCAAGCTTGCAGTGCGGTTCCGCATTCAGAGGCTCCAGTTCGAGAGCCTTTTCGAAAGCCTCCCTGGCCTTGTCGGGCTCGCCGTTGTCGAGATAGACATCCCCAAGCACACAGTAGAGACCGGCATGAGAGGGGTCCCTTGCTATAGCGTTCTTCAGGGTCTTCAGGGCCGCCTCATCCTTTCCGAGGGTGAGCTGTATAAAACCGAGATGCTTGTAGGCCTCCAGAAAATCAGGATCGAGGACAATGGTCCGGAGAAAATCGCACCCTGCCTTACGGTAATCGTTCATGGACAGGTAGGCCACCGCCCTTGCATAATAAGCCTGCGGATCGCGACCGCTCCGGGCCAGCATCCGGTCGAGCAGCTCCAGCGCCTGGCTGTTACGCTCGCTGCGAAGGTAGGAGAGGGCGAGGTCGTACTGTTTGCCTGGATCTTCGGGGCTTTGACGAAGTTCATCCTCAAGTTTTTCAATCTCGTTCAATGTCGGCGGTTTTACTGGTTGATGGCACTCTCTCTTCCGGAATATCCTCGTCAAAGAGCTGCTGAATTCTGTAGAGCGTTGCAAGCTCGCCTGTAATTCTCGATGCGAGCCAGCAGCCAAAAGCTTCTGATTCATTGATGCAGCGAACATACTGCACCCTTTCGAACCCCGAACGGGTGAGCTCCTTTCGGGCCTCATACTCGGTTTCGCTGTTGTCTGCGAAAAACCCGTAGGGAAACATCACGACGTTTTCGATTCCCTCCTCACGGAAAGCCAAAAGCGCCTTCTGGACGGTTTCCGACGTCCACTCTCCACCAGCCGAATGGTTCATGCAGCCCTGTCGGACATCGGCGAAAAGGTTCCTCGGATCAGCCATGATCCGCTCTTTCATCATCTCGAAAAAGAGTCCGGTCTCGTCCAGACCCGTAAACACCTTTGGCGGGTTCCCGGCCCGGTCGCGGACAAGCGTACCGTGGATCACCAGCACCAGACCTGTTCTGCCGGCACCGGAGCCCTTCATGGAGGCATCTATTGCCGAAAACAGATGATCGAGATAAATCCGGTGCAGTTCCGGATCGCGCCAGAGCTTGTTGAGCAGCCGTATGCCTGCATAACGGTTTTCACTGAACTCTTCAGCAATCATGCGGCAGGCCACGCCGCAGGAAAAAGCCGATTCCACCGGAATCATCGGCACCACAACAACCCCGTCACACCGGCTCTGCTGCTCCCTGAGCACGTTTTCAAGATACGGGGGCACGAAATAATAAGCGTCGAGCACATCGACATCGACGACATCGAGCAGGGGGTCGCCGCTCTCTTGCAGGCATGCGTCAATGGCTCTTGTCTGTGCCCTGTTGATCGAAAGCAGTTTCGAACGATAGCGGTTCAGCCGCCAGTTGATGAAATGCTTCGTCGAGCGGAAATCGGCGATGAAATAAACCAGTAATTTCGGAACCTTTACAATCTGACTGGTTATCACCTTCAGGATCCTTCTCGAACTGGGCCAGAGATTTCGAAGTGTCAGCTTTTCGACCTCCCCATACGTAACGACAAGAACCGCGTACCGTTTTTTCCTTACAATCCTATCCACCATTTCAGCTCGGCAAACATTATCACAAATCCGATGATACCCCCGACAAGCGTCTGCATGAAATTATGCGCCTTGAGCTGTATTCTCGACCACATCAGGAGCGGAACCAGCATGAAAAGCCACAGGGCGACCGCGCCGAACTTCAGAAAAAGCAGGGCCACAGAGGCGGTCAGCGTAAAAAGGTGGATACTGATCTTCCACTGCAGGGTAACGAGAAGAATAAGCACGGTATTGACCGCATTGAACAGAAGTATCCCGGTAAGGAGCCTCGGAGCATGCAGCTGCAGCATGAACTCATAGCCAAGCACATTGACGAAGGTCAGAACCAGAAGCGGCAGAAACCGCTGCTCCCTGAAGGTGATGTTGTAGTCCGAAACCTTGCCGATCTTCTTGAGACCGTAGATCAGCAGCATCGGCGCTAACGTGCTCGAGGCGAACAGAACCGTAAGATAGGGGAATTTCGAAGGATCGTCCGCGTATCCGAAAAGCACGATAACACAGTATACCGCAGGAGCCACAACAACAGGACTTATCGCCCATGAAAGAAAATCCGCCAGACGATGAACATCAGAACGCATGGGCACAACCGGTCGAAGGTATGGAAAATTTTACGTAAAAATGCGCAAAAGTATCTATAAAGATAGTTTTAATAAAATAAAAAACCGCGTATATTCTTTGTCCATATCGCGAGAGTGGTGAAATTGGTATACACGCTAGTCTTAGGAACTAGTGCCGTGAGGCGTAAGGGTTCGAGTCCCTTCTCTCGCACATTCCCGGAGTGCCGGAAGAAACGTCGGAGGCATGCCAAAGTGGCGGAACTGGTAGACGCGCTGGACTCAAAATCCAGTGAGTGCAAACTCGTGAGGGTTCGAGTCCCTCCTTTGGTACCATTGTCATAACTCTCACCGGAAAAACAGGTCGCCCTATGCAGCGAATGTACTCCCCCTGGCGTGAAGTCTACATGCAGTCCTTCAAGGATGTCAAATCCGCCGGCAAAGAAGAAAAATCGGTTTTTTCCGACATCCCTCCCGAAGAGGATGACGAGCGTTTCTTGCTCCACAGGGGAAAAACCTGTTTCATCATCATGAACCTCTACCCGTACAACTGCGGGCATCTCATGGTGATTCCCTACCTCCAGACACCTGATTTTTCGGCTCTCGACAGTGAAACGAAGCTGGAAATCATGGATCTCACCGACCTCAGCATCAAGGCGCTCAAAGAGACCCTCAAGCCCCAGGGGTTCAATTTCGGGGCAAACCTCGGCCGTGTCGCCGGAGGCAGCGTGGATACCCATATCCACTTCCATATCGTACCGAGATGGGAGGGCGACACCAACTTCATGCCGGTGCTTGCCGATGCGAAAGTGCTCAGCAACGACATGAAATCCACCTATACAAATCTGAAAAAAGCCATCGCAGCGCTTCTCGATGCACAGAACCCCTGAATTTGCGCACGTCTCTGATGGAAACCGTCCCCTGCCCGATCTGCGGCTCTCCGGATTTCGAGCTTTCGTTTGAACTTCCCGACCGTCTCGATCCCTCCGGGCGGTGGAAGCTTGTACGCTCCACGTCCTGCGGCCTGCTCATGCTCAATCCCCGGCCCGGCGTCACCGAAATCCACGACTACTATCACAAAGGCCCTGATGGCGCTTACGACCCGCACCTGCACGAAACCCTCGCCAGATCACCCCGAGACCGCATCTATCTTTTCGCCCGAAGGCTTCTCCTGCACAGGAAAGCCTCTCTGGTGCTTCACACAGAAAAAAAAGCCGCCGGTGATCTCCGGGTACTTGAAATAGGATGTTCCACCGGCGATCTCCTGAACCACCTTCACAGGAAAAAGGGCATTCCTGCTGAAAATCTTGCCGGTGTCGAAACCGACGCCAGAGCGGCCGGCATAGCGGAAAGTCATTCCGGAATAACGATTTACAGAACCGGAATCGACGAAATGGAAAAGGAAATGAGGTTCGACAGGATTGTTTTCTGGCACGCGCTCGAACACCTGCACGATCTCAATGGAGTTCTGGCAGGCACGGCCGGGCGTCTCGAACGCAACGGAACGGTAGTCGTGGCGCTGCCCAATCCCGAAAGCCGCGACGCACGGCGCTACCGGGAGAACTGGGTCGCATGGGACGCGCCTCGCCATCTCTGGCACTTCACACCCGCCACCCTTGCCGAACTGCTCGCGGCTCACGGACTGGAGATTTTCTGGACGACGCCCTGGATAGCCGACACCCTCTACACCTGCTGGTACAGCGGAAAACTCGCGGCGGCCGCCCGCGGACGCCGGTTCGGATTTCCGGCAATGGCCGATGCGCTGCTGCAGAGCGCTCTGGGAGTTGCGGCGTCCCTTTTCAGGATCCGGCAGGCTTCAACTCTGGTCTACTTCATCCGCAGGAGGGGGTGAACCATCACTTCGCAGCGGCAACGCTGTAGGGCGAACGCCCCAGCGCCCGATCGAGCAATACGCTGGCCGTCATATAGTCGTAAACCGCCTGAAGGTAGTTTGTTTTGGACCGGTTCAACTGCAGCTCCGCGTCGTTGAGTTCGAGACGGGAACCGATGCCCTCGCGAAAGCGCAACTGGGATATCCGGTAACTGCGTTCGGCAACGCTGATGGTTTTCGACTGTACCCCGATCCGCTTCTGCGCTTCCCGGAAAGCCGACAGACGGACCTCCACTTCGGTTCTTATCGACGCCTTGAGGTCGGCATGGCGGATCATCGCCTGCAGACGGGATATCTTGGCCTGTTCCACCCTGGAACTGATTCTGAAACCGGTAAAAATCGGCACGCTGACCTGCAGGCCGACGGATGACGATACCGGCCAGTTCGAATCCGAAAGACTCACGTCGTCGTTGAAAGCGCTCTGCGTTTCAAGCTGGCCGAAAGCCGAAAGAACGGGAAAGCGCTCGGCCCGGGCGGCAAAAACCTTCTCATCCTCGGCATCGACCTGCAGTTCAAACTGGCGAAGGTCGGGCCTCGATTGCAGCGCTTCACGGTAAGCCGAAGCGATATCCTCCGGATATGCCGCAGGAGAAACATCGAGCTTTCCGGTAAGAATCACCTCGCTGTCGGCCGAAATACCCATGGCGTTTTTCAGTCTGGTCATACTGATGCCCACCATATTTTCCGCCTGGATCAGATCCGGACGAAGATTCTCAACCGAAAGAAACGCCTGCAGTGTATCGATATCGGCGGCAACGCCCTGACGGAACATCGCCCGGGTATCCTTTTGCGCAAGCTCCCAGCGCTCGATGCTCTGGCGGATAAGTTTAAGGCGATCCCGGGAAATCAGGGCATCGAAATAGGACTGTTTGATGTCGGCAACGACTGCCGACTCGGTATTCCGGTATGCCTCTTCGCTCATCTTGCGGACAACCGAAGCCGCCCTGATGCCGGCTATGGCCGCGCCGTCGAAAATTTTCTGGCGCAGATCGAGCGTTGCCGATGCCGAATTGTCGGCACTGATTTCAAGGGGAATGAACTGTGTCGGATCGCCGCCGAAAACATTCGGAAAAAACAGTACCGAAGGCTTAAGCGAACGGGTATAGGTAAAACCTGAAGTGATCTGGGGAAGTACCTCGGACCAGGTTTCCCTGATCTTCTCTGATGCCATCTGCCGGTCGAGACGGGCGATTGCAAGCGAACGGCTCTTTTCGAGCCCGAGCTGTACGGCATCTTCGAGAGTAAGCCTGTAGCCTGAACTGTCGACTGCTGCCACCGGCTCTGCCGGGAATACCTGCTCGGGAACCAGAAACACGAAGAAAAAAACAACCGGCGCTACGAACCTGTTCATAAAAAAGTCACATCATGCGTGTTGACGAAAAAATCGGCCGTATATCACGTACTGTAATATACAAAGAGCCGAAGGTCCATAAAAATTCAGGAACGGTAGCGTTCCTTCCACAACCCCCGCAGACGTTCGCCCAGGGCTTTCTCCCTCCCCTCGTCGGAAGGACGGTAGAAGGGCCGGGGCTGCAGGCCTTCCGGAAAATAGTGCTGTTCCACAAAATGGCCCGGATAGTGGTGAGGATAGCGGTATCCCTCGCCGTAACCCATGGTTTTCATGAGTGAAGTGGGTGCGTTGCACAGATGGAGCGGCACGGAGGCATCCCGGAAGCTTCCGGCAGCAAGCATGGCCTCGTTGATCCCCTCGTAGCTGGCGTTGGATTTCGGAGAAGAGGCAAGATAGGTCACTCCCTGGGCAAGGTTGATTCTGGCCTCGGGAAAACCGATCATCTGTACCGCATGAAACACCGATACCGCCAGCGAGAGTGCGAAAGGATCGGCGTTGCCGATGTCCTCACTGGCGAAAATGACCATCCGCCGGGCGATGAAAAGCGGGTCCTCACCGCCTTCGATCATCCTCGCAAGCCAGAAAAGCGCCGCATCGGGATCGCTTCCCCGCATGGACTTGATAAAGGCCGATATGGTATCGTAATGGGCCTCGCCTCCTTTATCGTAGATCGGCGCCTTGTGCTGCAGGGCACGTTCGAGCATGGCGCGTGTCACCGCCACATCCCGGTTCTCCGTATCGGCCAGGGCAAAGGCCGCCTCGAGGGCATTGAGCGCCTTGCGTGCGTCGCCTCCGGCAAACTGCAGAAGAAACGGAAGGTCCTCGATCACGACATGACGCTCCTTCAAAAGGGGATCGTGCTCCAGCGCCCGCCGGATGACCGCCTCGATATCGGTTCGGGAAAGCGGCTTGAGAATATAGACCTGCATCCGGCTCAACAGCGCGGCATTGACCTCGAACGAAGGGTTTTCGGTGGTCGCACCGATAAGAATGATCAGCCCCTGCTCGATGGCGTGGAGCAGGGTATCCTGCTGCGCCTTGTTGAAGCGGTGGATTTCGTCGATAAAGAGAATGGTCCTCAAGCCGGAACGCGCCGACTGTCTTGCGCCATCGAGCGCCTTGCGCACCTCCTTCACTCCTGCATCGATGGCCGAAAGCTGTTCGAAACGGTAGTGCAGCGCCCTGGCGCAGATTTCGGCAAGGGTGGTCTTTCCCGACCCCGGAGGCCCCCAGAAAACCATGGAAGGCAGTTTCTCCCCCGCCAGAAAACCGCGCAGCGGTCCCTCCTTTCCTGCAAGGTGTTCCTGGCCATAAAGATCGTCGAGGCTTCGGGGACGCATCCGCTCGGCCAGAGGCTGAAAACGCTCGGGAGTTTCCCTGGAAGGGTTGTCCGGGAGACCGAACAGGTCGGGCTGAAGAGAATCGCGGGCTGCCATCGTCAGAATCCGTTCTCGCGGAGCCACGCTTCATCGAGCCGCGACGCCCCGAAGGGCGAAGAGGCCGACAGCGAAAGCTGCCGTGCGACATACTTTCCCAGTATGTCGAATTCAAGGTTCACCCTGCTTCCGACCGCAAGAGCGCTGATGGTGGTGTGCCTGAAGGTAAAGGGAATCACGGCGACGGCGAACGAGGCATCCCCGAGCCTTGCCACCGTCAGACTGATGCCGTCGATGGCGACGGAACCGGCCGAAACCATGATGGAGCTGAACTCCTCCGGATAAGAGAACCATATCTCCCGGCTCGAACCGAGCTCCCGCAGCTCCTTCACCACCCCGACACAATCCACATGGCCAAGCACGAAATGGCCGCCGAGACGGTCCATCGGCCTGAGTGCGCGCTCGAGGTTCACCGAAGCCCCGCAACGGAGCGAACCCAACGTGGTTTTGGCGAGCGTCTCCTCGACCGTATCTACCTCGAACCAGCCATCCGCAACCGCAACCACGGTCTGGCAGACCCCGTTGACGCTGACGCTCTCGTCGACCGACAGAGACGCGAACGCCTCCATTCCGGCATACTGCACCCGCAGACGCAATCCGCCGTTACGCCTTTCGAGTG
>JAAXXP010000104.1 GCA_013334435.1 Chlorobiaceae bacterium
ACCAGCATTTCGGCGAGCTTTTCGATTTCCCGATCGGTTTTTCCCTCTTCGAGCGACTGCAGGGCAAGTGCATGCAGGTCGAAATGGATGTTGGCGTTGTTCTGCGTTGTGGGGATGATGCAGTCAGCCTTCGTGACCCTGCCTTCCTCATCGGTTTCCAGATGGTGGTAGAGAATGCCGCGCGGAGCTTCGACGGCTCCGGTTGCGCTGCCCGCTTTCGGGGTGAAGTGCGTGCGTATCTCCTGCAGATTCGTGCCGAGGAGCTGTTCTATGAGCGCTTCCGCATCGTAGAGGATGTGCACGCACTCTGCGAGGCGCGCGATATTGTTCATGAAGGGGTTGTGCGAAACCTTACGGAGCCCGAGCTTTTCGGCAGCTTTTTTCGCTTCGGGGTGCAGGAATGCGCTGTTGTTGTTGAAGCGGGCGAGCGCGCCTGCTGCCGAGGATTCCCGGCTGCAGCGGGTGAATTTGGATGTGGAGAACTCCGTGAGGTACTCGTTGGTCATCAGGAGGTAATCGTTTTCACTTCGCCTGACTCCGTCTGTGGAAACCAGTTCTCCGCCGATGAAGGGATAGGTCGATCCGTTATGGAGCGAAATGAATTCGGTTTCCCGCTCGAACTGCGGAATATCGAGCGAAGCGAAGAAATCGCAGGCAACTTCGAGCGCAGACTTCCGTTCACCGATTATGTCGAGGAGCTGCTGCAGGTGGTTCCTGTCGGGCGCCTTGCTGAGCCCGCCCAGCACGAGGCTGACCGGGTGGGTGCACCGTCCGGCGGTGACGGTGCTGATTTCGTTGCCGAGTTCCTTGAGATGCAGTCCTGCCCTTACCAGTTCCGGGTGCGATTCCAGCAGCGGCAGTATGCCCGGTGTGCCGGCAAAGTCGGGCAGGGCAAGAAAGAAAAGGTGCAGGGCATGACTCTGCAGGGTTTCGCCGTGCATGGCCAGCAGTCTCACGGCTTCGGCGGCGGGAGGAGGCGTTACCTGCATGGCCCGTTCGAGCGCCCTGATGCTTGCAAGGGCGTGGCTGATCGAACAGATGCCGCAGATTCGCGAGGTGAGGAACGGCACCCGTTCGGCGCTCATGCCTTTTACCATCACTTCGAAGAATCTCGGGGTTTCCACAACCGCCCACCGGGCTTCCACGAGTTTTCCTCCGCTGACCCTGATCAGGATATTGCCGTGACCTTCAACCCTTGTCAGATGGCGGATATCGATCGAGCAGTCACGTTTCATGGACGGTATAGGCTTCAAATGCGTTATAGAAACCGAGTTTCTCCTGAAGGTCCCGCCGACTGAGCCCGCGCTCTTTCACCAGTTCCATGAATGCCGGAAAGTTGCTGTCCTCCGCCGGTCCCCTGCAGCCAAGGCAGGGGGTTTTTCCTGAGGTGCAGACCGCACTGCACCCGGCACGGGTAACCGGACCAAGGCAGATTTCCCCGAGATCGAAAAGGCAGGTGTTCAGGCGCTCCTTGCACTCCACGCAGACCGGGTATTTCGGCATTGCCGGAAGCGATCCGGTTACCAGGTTCACCACAATTCTTTCGATCTCCTCCTTGGCGACCGGGCACCCGGGGATGGAGAGATCGACCTTGACGATATCGCTGATTTTGCGCACAGGCAGGGTTTCAACCGGCAGACCGTCGTATACCTCCGCAATGCTTTCTTTGATGGGGAAACGGTTTTTCAGGCTGTTGACCCCCCCGAAACAGGCGCACGTTCCGAATGCGACAAGCGTTTTCGCCTGGCGGCGAATAGCCAGAAGCCGTTCGATTTCGTCGCTGCGGCTGATGCTCCCCTCCACGAAGGCGATGTCGTAGTCGTCATGTTTTTCCGAAGAAATTTCCCTGAACGTTCTGACATCGAGCAGGCTGAAAAATGCCTCGAGCGACGCTTCGCGGTTGGCAAGCTGCAGCTGGCACCCTTCGCAGCAGGTGAATTCGAACGAGGCGAATTTCAGTTTTTCGAATGTGTATACCGGGTTCTTCATAGGGCAGCAGCTTCAAATGGCCTCTTTGAGGTTCATGACCGACCAGTAGTCGAAAACCGGTCCGTCGATGCAGGTGAAGGTTGAACCCACCATGCAGCGGCAGCACTTGCCCATACCGCAGTGCATTCGCCGTTCAAGCGAAACGAACATCCGGTTCATGGGTATGCCGAGCCGGTCGAGGTGACTGCAGACAAATTTGAACATGACGGGCGGGCCGCATACGATGGCATAGGTGTTCTGCGCTTCGATGGAAACATTGTCGAACAGCCGGGTGATCATACCGGTTTCTCCTTTCCATTCCGGACCGGCCTGCTCGACGATCGTGTGCAGCTGGATATGGCTGATCGCTTTCCACTCCTCGAACTGGTAGGAGAAAAGGAGCTGGGAGGGTTCTCTGGCTCCGTAGAGCAGGTGAACCTCCCTGAAGCGGTCGCGGTGTTCGTTGATCCAGAAGAGCGGCGCCCGGAGCGGCGCGATGCCGAGTCCTCCGGCAATGAGCAGCACATGGTGGCCTGCCATCTCGTCCATGGGAAATGACGACCCGAACGGGCCTCTGATGGCTACATGCATGCCGGGTTCCGTTCTGAAGAGCGCCGAAGTGACGTGTCCGGCATTACGGATGCAGAGCTCGATGAACTCGTGGTTGCTGTTGGAACTCGATATGGAGATCGGTACGTCGCCGTAACCCGGCAGTTCGAGCATGAGGAACTGGCCCGGTTTGAACCGGAAAATGCTGCGTTCGCGAGGGTCGGCAATGCGGAGCTGAAACAGCATTTCCTGATCGGTCAGGCTGATGATGTTGGTTATGCGGCACTTGTAGCCGGTATCGGTTTTCATGATCTCCGATTTCCGGTTGAAATCCGGAACCGACGAGGCGAAGGCCTCACGGTTCAGGTCCTGCCGGGGGATTGCGAAACGCATATCATGCATGAATCCTTCTCCATTCTGAGGTCGTTGATCACATCCCTGGGGTTGATGCCTGCAAGGCATGCCCTGCCGCACCGGTTGCAGCCCACGCAGATCTGCTGGTTGCCGTTTTCGGCAAAACCGCGGTGCTGGTGGTAGTAGCGGTATTTCAGACGGTCGCCGTTCTTGGGGCGGAAGTTGTGTCCTCCTGCCACCACGGCAAAATCGACCAGATTGCAGGAGTAGAGCTTCCGGTTGCGTGAAGCTCCTTTCAGGTCGATGTCGAAGCGCTCCTCGACCGAGTAACAGTAGCAGGAGGGGCAGACCATGGCGCAGGTGCCGCAGTTCAGGCACTTCGTTCCCCATTTTTCCCATACAGGGGAGTCGAACTCGATGTCGAGAATGCTCGGCAGGCTGGTGACGTCAACCTCGGTCTGAAAGCTGCGGCTGATAAGCTTGCGCCGCTCGGTAAGAAGGCAGTTGTCTTCGTAGGATGGTTCTTCGGTCTGGAAATCCTTGAGGTAGTTGAACGCTTTCGAAGAGTTGATCGAGAGGTAGTATTTCTCCCCGATGTCCGAACAGAAGAGATTGAAGCCGGTCGAAACCGTATGGTGGGCAAGAGATTTGCAGAAACAGCCGGGGAGCGGCAGATGGTCCATGCCGATCACGAAGGTGTTCTTGCGCTTTGCCAGATAGTAGGGCGATGGGTAGTTGCCTTTGAGCAGCACGTCGTCGAGGATGTTCAATGCGCTGATGTCGCAGGCCCTCAGGCCTATGAGTACGACTGGCTGGGCCTCGTAGGAGATTTTCTGCTCCCAGTCGCGCTCGTGAAAGCAGAAACGGGAGAGTTCTTCGGAAAACGGAAGAAAAAAATGCTTGGCCGACGATGCTGTTGTGGTGTAATCGAATTCGATGTCATCCGCCGAGCCCACCGGCATGAACTGGTAGACCGGATCCCCATTGGCCGCCGTGTCCACCCGGCGAGGGCCGAACGAACTGTTTGCCTGTACCAGAGCGTCGATGAAACTTCTGAACTCCGGTTTGGAAATGACTCTGTAGATCATGATTGCCGGCTCCTCAGTTTACCGTTTGCCTGAACGGGGCGAATGAGATTTGGCTTATTGGCTTACGGGAGGCCATACGGCAAGTTAAGGAAAAGCAGTCCCGCAAAGCAAGCTGTGCTGAGGGATTTTGCGAATCCTTAAAGTAACGGGACCGGGACTAAAAGGAGATAATGGATGAAAGGGGCGAAAAAAACCGGTGTGTAGGGTGGCGCCCTATCCCTGGGTTGCCCCCCGAGCTACCGGCATGCCGCTCCTGCGGAGCTACTGGCCCACCGCTCACCGCTATTCAATAACATACACCTTGTCGCCCTTGCGGACGCGGTCGCATTTGATGGTGACGAGGTCGCCTTTTCCGGCCTGTTCGGCAGGGGCTTCGCTGCAGTAGAACCGGGCATCATCGAATCGCACGAGGCCGCTTTCAGGTCCCTGGATCGAGAGGGTTTCGCCCGACTGCAGACCGCGCGCATGGATCAGGATTTCAGCTACACCGGCTTTCGGCCAGTATTTCTCAACGATGCCGATATAGGTTTTCTTTTCGGTACCGAGTGATCCGTACCGTTTCGCCCAGGCTTCGAAAGGCTGTCCGAAATAGAATCCGCCGGAGAATCCCCGGTTGTAGACCCGGGCAAGCTCTTCCTTCAGGGTTTCTGCGGTTTTTCTGTATCGCAGACGCCCTTCAGGGGAGTTTTCTTCGCTCATGCATGCGTCGATTGCCCTGCGGTAGGATGCCGTGGCGAGCTGCACGTACTCCGGGCTGCGGTTGCGTCCTTCGATCTTGAATCCGGTAATGCCGGCCTCGATCAGGATGTCGAGAAATGCTATGGCGCAGAGATCTTTCGGGCTCATCACGTAGTCTTCTCCCAGTTCCAGTTCGAACTTCTCGTCCGTATCGGTGACGAGGAACTTCCTGCGGCAGGGCTGCAGACACTCGCCCCGGTTGGCAGAGCGGCCGAAAATATCCTGCGACATGAAGCATCGCCCCGACACGGCAACGCACATGGCTCCATGCACGAAGCACTCGATCTTCACCGCCAGGTTATCGCGGCGGATGGCTGCGGTAATGGACTGTACCTGTTCGAGAGTAAGTTCACGTGCGAGAACGATCATCCCGGCCCCGAGAGCCGCGTAGTGCTTTACGGCGGCGTAGTTGCTCACCGACGCCTGGGTCGAGAGGTGGAAAGGCATGGCGTGCTCGCGGCAGGCTTCGATAACAGCCATGTCCCAGCAGATCACGGCGTCGATGCCGGCGGCTTTAGCGGCAATTACGGTTTCGTGCATGCCCGCTATCTCGTTATCGTAGATCAGCGTATTGAGCGCAAGGTACGACTTCGCTCCATGTTCGCTGCAGGCTTTGGCAACTTCGGGCAACTCCTCCGGAGTGAAGCTGCGGCTCGACGCGCGCATGTT
>JAAXXP010000105.1 GCA_013334435.1 Chlorobiaceae bacterium
CTCGGGAAAAACCGGGCTTTTGTTATATTCAGGAGCTTGTTCAACCAACCATCGCTTACTTATGGGTAAACGTCAAATCATCTACCGTCCGGCTCAGATCGGAGGAAACCAGGCTCTTATGAACCGGGAAATCAATCTTGTCACCAAAGAACAGCGCGTCTGGCACGGGGTGGTAACCTCCGTCGGCAGCAGCGAGATCGAACTGAAAGACGCCCGTAAAGGCAAACACACCTTCAGCCTTGAACAGATCGACAAGATCTACGGCGAGGTAAAAACAGATTATTAACATATGAAGCGCACAAACATCGTTGCCGGCAACTGGAAAATGAACCTCACCATTGCCGAGTCCGTGGAGCTTGCATCTGCGGTTATCGCAGAACTGGGAAGCGGCTTTTCAGGCTGCGAGGCAGGTCTCGCCCCAACCTATCCGGCTCTTTTCGAGATCGGAAAACTGCTTGCAGGAGGCCCGCTTTTTCTTGCAGCCCAGAACTGTCATTACGAGAACGACGGTGCGTTCACCGGCGAGGTATCGGCAAGGATGATTCTCGGCGCAGGCTGCAGCTACGTCATTATCGGCCATTCCGAGCGCCGTCAGCTTTTCGGCGAGACCGATGAGGTCGTCAACCGCAAGGTTTCGAAAGCGCTTCAGGAAGGGCTCAGGGTCATTCTCTGCGTGGGCGAAACGCTCGAAGAGCGCGAAAGCGGCATTACCGGAGATGTGGTGACCCGTCAGGTCAGGGCCGGTCTTGCAGGCATTGCGGGCATAGAGGATCTGGTGATCGCCTATGAACCGGTATGGGCTATCGGCACCGGAAAAACCGCAACTTCCGATCAGGCGCAGGAAGTCCACGCACTTATCCGCAGGACGGTCAGCGACCTTTACGGAGCGGAAGCCGCAGACGGACTGCGCATTCAGTACGGAGGCAGCGTGAAGCCTTCGAACGCAGCCGAGCTGTTTGCCATGCCGGACATCGACGGCGGCCTTATCGGCGGAGCGAGCCTGAATGCGGCGGACTTTGCGGCCATAATCAAAGCGGCCTCTTGACGACAACGCTTTTTCATCACCGAATGGTGAAGAACAGGTAAACAGAAAAGGTGCTCCGCAAGGGCACCTTTTCGTGTTTGGACAGACTTTTTTATGGATGTCGGCGACATCATGGCCCGTGTTTCCGGAAGACAGGGCAATTTCCGTTTTTCATTTTCCCTGCGAGCGTTTCATCGAGCAGAAATCCGGACCGCACATGGTGCAGAAATCCTGGTTTTCGACGCTCTGTCCGCTTGCCGCCATGCTTTCGGCGTGCAGCTCCCTTGCCTTTACCGGGTCGAGCGACAGGTTGAACTGGTCTTCCCAGGCGAAGGCATACCGGGCGCGGCTCATCAGTTCGTCCTGCAGCCATGCCGTGGGGTTTCCCTTTGCGATGTCGGCGGCATGCGCGGCTACCTTGTGCACCACAACCCCTTCGCGAACATCGTTGCGATCCGGCAGGCCGAGGTGCTCTTTCGGAGTTACGTAGCAGAGCATGGAACAGCCGTATGCGGCAATCAGTGTGCCGCCGATTGCCGAGTTCACGTGGTCGTAACCGGCCGCGATGTCGGTAGTGAGCGGTCCAAGCGTGTAGAACGGGGCTCCGTGGCACAGTTCGATCTGCTTCCGCATGTTTTCTTCCACGAGATTGAGGGGGACATGCCCCGGCCCTTCTATCATCACCTGCACGTCGTGCTCCCATGCAAGGAGGGTGAGTTCTCCGAGCACTTTCAGTTCGCCGAACTGCGCTTCGTCGTTGGCGTCGGCGATACAGCCGGGCCTGAGGGCGTCGCCGAGCGATACCGCTATGTCGTAGCTCTTCAGTATCCGGCAGATTTCGTCGAAATGGGTGTACAGGAAGTTCTCCCTTTCGTTCGCCTTGCACCATCGGGCCATGATGGCTCCGCCGCGCGATACGATGCCGGTCATGCGCCGGTCTGCGGCGGGCAGGTGCTCCCGGAGGATGCCTGCATGGATGGTGAAGTAGTCCACGCCCTGCTCGGCCTGTTCGATGAGCGTATCGCGGTACAGCTCCCAGGTGAGGTTTTCGGCGACCCCTCCTGCTTTTTCCAGCGCCTGGTACATCGGCACGGTGCCGATGGGAACCGGTGAGTTGCGCAGAATCCACTCCCTGGTCTGGTGGATGTTGCTTCCTGTGCTGAGGTCCATGACGGTATCCGCTCCCCAGCGGCAGGCCCAGACGGCTTTTTCGACCTCCTCCCCGATGGAGGAGCCCATGGCGGAGTTGCCGATGTTGGCGTTGATTTTTACCCTGAAATTTTGTCCGATGATCATCGGCTCAACTTCGGGGTGATTGATGTTGGCCGGAATGATTGCCCTTCCTGCGGCAATTTCCTGCCTCACGAACTCAGGGGTGAAGGGTTCGAAGGTTTTTCCTCCTATCGAGAATGCGGCGATCCACTCTTCGAGCCGCTGGTTCTCGCGGATCGACACATACTCCATTTCAGGCGTTACGACACCCTTTCGAGCGTAAGCGAGCTGGGTGAGGGAGCAGCCTTCCTTTGCGCGGAGTGGAACTCTCTCGGCTGATGTTTCGTTGCCACGGTCGGTCGCAGGTTCCGTGTTCCCGGAATTGAAGTTCCATCTGTCGCGAACCGGGTCCAGCCCCTTTTCGGGGTCTGACGTTTTTGCCGGATCGGAATAGGGCCCGCTGGTGTCGTAGAGCGTGATGGAGGAAAAGGCCATTCCCCTGCAGGTGTAGGTGTTCGTGAGCCTGAGGGTTCTCATGCCGACTTCTATGGGGTGGATGCACCCCTTTGTATAGGTTTTTTCCGAAGCGTTGCCGTACATGCGGTGCTCCGGGCAGTGGATGTTTTCCGAAGAGGTGTTCATGGCTGTGGGTTACACGTAGAAAAAGAGAGTCATGCCGCCCGGAAGGGAAAGAGAAGCGTCTGAAGGAAGAAAAGCTGCTCCATCTTTTCTTGCGGCAGCATTACCTGCATCAAGTTACAAGGGTTTGATCTCAGCCGCTACCCGGTTTTGTTTATAGCGCATGTTCCGGGACAGGCAGCACCCCCAAGATGACGGATAACTCATGCAAAGCCGCCTTGCGGCGAAGAGCGGAGTATTCCGATACAGGTAGCAGGATAAAGAAAAACCCCATGATTTACAAGGATCGCTCCGTCGAGGTTGCTTGTGCGGCAAGGGGATTTATGTAAATTAAGGGCTTCACGACGGCTATCCGGCAGCAACTGTTATTACCGATTACTTCTATGAAGACCTTGAATCTGATCCGCCTCTCGCTTTTCCAGATGGGTTTCGGCATCATGCTCGGCTTTCTGCACGATACCCTCAACCGGGTGATGACCACGGATCTGGGGATCTCTTCGACCATCGTTTTCGGTCTCATCAGCCTCAAGGAGCTGCTTGCCATTTTCGGAGTGAAGGTGTGGGCCGGAAACATGTCGGACCGTTCGCATATCTTCGGCCTCAAGCGCACGCCCTATATTCTTCTTGGTTTGTTGTGCTGCGTGTTCTCCTTCGTTTTCGCGCCGGCGGCCGCCTATGAGGTGAATATTGCCGGCAAAACCTTTTCCGATCTGTTCGTTGCGGTCGTGACCGATATCGGGCTGCTGAAGCTGGCAATTATCTTTCTTGTTTTCGGTTTCGGCCTTCAGGTGGCAACCACCGCCTATTATGCCCTTCTTGCCGATACGGTGGGGGAGGAGCATATCGGCAAGGTTACCGGAGCGAGCTGGACGCTGATGGTGCTTACCACCATCGTCTCCACCCGCATTGTTGGTTCCTATCTCGATGTTTTCACTCCCGAGCGTCTCATTGCCGTTGCCGAGGTGGGCGGCTCTATCGCCCTCTGCATCGGCCTGTTTGCGGTTCTGGGCGTCGAGAAGCGCAACGCCGAAGTCAGGGCGGGCAAGAGCAAGCACTCCATCAGCTTTTCCCAGTCGATACGCCTGCTTACCTCTTCGCCCCGAACCCTGCAGTTCGCTTTCTACATTTTCATCTCCATTTTTGCGCTCTTCGCCAACGAGATCGTCATGGACCCGTTCGGTGGCGATGTGTTCGGTATGCCGGTAGGTACGACAACAAAGCTTTTCAGGCCGACCATGGGCGGCACCCAGCTTGTTTTCATGCTGCTGGTGGGTTTTCTGCTCAACAGGATCGGCCAGAAACGCGGTGCGCATATCGGTAATTTTTTCGGCATTATCGGCTTCGGCATGCTGATTGCAGCAGGCTTCATGCGCGATGAACAGTTTCTTCGCCTGGCGCTTGTCGTAACCGGCATCGGCCTTGGCGCGGCCAGTGTTTCAAATATTTCCATGATGATGACCATGACTGCCGGCAGGAGCGGTATCTATATCGGTCTGTGGGGAACCGCCCAGAGTCTTGCGATCTTTCTCGGCCATTTCGGGGCGGGCATCATCCGCGATGTGGTCTACCATCTTTCGGGAACCTATGTTTGGGCCTACGCGGCGATATTTATGATGGAAATCATCGCTTTCACGGTTTCCAGCCTTGTGCTGCCGCATATTTCCAAAGAGGCGTTCGAGGCCGAGAGCGAAGCGAAAATCGCAGAGATGCAGATTGCAGGGGAGGCCTGAACGCCATGCCGCTCGACGGAAAAAAAGATCCTGCGGCCCTGAAACATGTGTTCGGGCCGGTATCGTCCAGGCGGCTCGGACAGTCGCTCGGCGTCGACCTGCTGCCCATGAAGAGCTGCACCTGGAACTGCGTTTACTGCCAGCTTGGCCGGACAAAACGCTATGCCACCGAGCGGTGCGAGTTTTTTCCTCCAGATGAGATTCTTGCTGAAATCCAGGAGGCCCTGCATCGTGGCGGGCATATAGACTGGATAACCTTCGTGGGATCGGGTGAAACCCTGCTTTACAAGGGTATCGGGCATCTGATCGAATCGGTGAAAAAGATGACGGATGTTCCCGTTGCGGTGATCACCAACGGGTCGCTTTTTCATCTCGCAGAGGTTCGTTGCGAGCTTATGCAGGCCGATGCGGTTCTGCCCTCCCTGAACGCCGGTTCGGAAGAGCTCTACAACGCAATCGATCGTCCCGCTCCGGGGTTTTCCTTCCGGCAGCACCTCGACGGCCTGGTGCAGTTCCGCAGAGAGTACAGGGGAATGCTCTGGGTCGAGGTCATGCTGCTCGGCGGACTCAACGACTCCGATGAAGCCCTGTATGAACTTGCCGGAGCCTTGAAGCAGGTCGCTCCCGATATGGTGCATCTCGTTCTTCCGACACGTCCCGCGCCTGAACAGCAGGTTGCCCTTCCCGGAGACGATCGCATCGAGCGTGCCTTCAGCATCCTTTCGACGGCGGC
>JAAXXP010000021.1:0-7941 GCA_013334435.1 Chlorobiaceae bacterium
AAGGAGTTTATTAGACAATGAGGCAGTTGAAAATCAGCAAGCAAATTACCAACAGGGAGAGCCTTTCGCTCGACCGCTATCTGCAGGAGATCGGCAAGTACGATCTTCTCACCGCCGATGACGAGGTCAAACTGACCATGGCTATCAAGGAAGGCTACGACATGCCGGTTGATACCGTTGAGTACAAGCGCGCCAAGCGTGCGCTCGACAAGCTCATCAAAGGCAATCTGCGTTTTGTGGTTTCCGTTGCGAAGCAGTACCAGAATCAGGGACTGACGCTCGGCGATCTCATCAACGAAGGCAACCTCGGTCTCATCAAGGCGGCAAAGCGCTTTGACGAAACCAGAGGGTTCAAGTTCATCTCCTACGCAGTCTGGTGGATTCGCCAGTCCATTCTCCAGGCTCTGGCTGAACAGTCGCGAATTGTACGTCTGCCGCTCAACCGGGTCGGCACGCTCAACAAGATCAGCAAGGCATACAGTCAGCTCGAACAGGAGTTCGAGCGCGATCCCAATACTCGGGAGCTGGCCAACCTGCTCGATATGGACTCGCAGGACGTCGCCGACACCCTGAAAATCGCCGGACGTCATGTATCGGTTGACGCTCCGTTCGCCCAGGGAGACGACAACCGCCTGCTCGACGTGCTGCAGAACGACGGGCACCTGCCCGATCACGGCCTGAACCGCGACTCTCTCACCCTTGAGGTCGAGCGTTCGCTCTCGGTGCTCGCGCCGCGCGAAGCCGATGTCATCCGCTCCTACTTCGGTATCGGCATGGACAACCCGCTTACCCTCGAAGAGATCGGCGAGAAGTTCAAGCTGACCCGTGAACGGGTGCGCCAGATCAAGGAAAAAGCCATCAGAAGGCTTCGCCAGTCGGCCTACAGCAAGATTCTCAAGGAGTATATCGGCAGCTGAAAAGTCTGCGTCAGGCTTTTGCTTCCCTGTTTTCTGCCGTCGTTCCGGCTACTCTGACGAGTCTTGCCGCCGCTCCCTCCCGAACTCCCGTACGTTCAGCGGCACTGCCGTTGCGTACGGCGATTTCCACGGTTCCGAAACTTCCACCGTAAGCCAGCAGCTCTCCCTCCCGTTTGTCGCCGTAGGTTTCCATGACCGAAAGCGGCGGGATTCCTTCGGTCTCTATCCGCCACTCACGGGGGTTCGCGCAGAGGCTTGTGTCGATGGTGGTGACAAGGTTGCCGAAACGGTCGGCGAAGAGGATATGGCCCGCTATCGAACCGTCACTCTGAACCCGGCACCCCTTGGCGGGCAGCCTCACGCACGACGACGGGGCGACCGGTTCGCCAAGCCTCCCGAATGGAAACCCTCCGGCCAGATGTGCAGCCGCAGGTGAAAAGAGATCCCGCCCGTGAAAGGTTGCGCTCTGTCGGGGAAGCATGATGTCATGATTGGTGATGCTTACGCACCCGCTGAGGCCGTTCATGTCGAGCACCGGGGTCAACAGGCCGTTGTCCGGGCCGAGAAAGGTATGGTGACCGGTTCTGAGGGCAAGTGGTTTTCTCGATGTCCCCACCCCCGGATCGACCACACAGACCACGATCGAACGCTGCGGAAGAAACGGCAGGGCTCGATCGAGAAAAAAAGCCCCCAGCTCGATATGCTGCGGAGCGATGGCATGGGTGAGATCGACGATGCGGGCGTGCGGGCAGATCGAAAGGATCACCCCCTTCATCTGTCCCACATAGGTGTCATCGACGCCGAAATCGGTCATCAGCACCACCACCGGGTCGGGGTTTCCTTCTCCGCCCTTCACTTTTCCGCCTTCCGGTAGAGGAACAGGCCCGCCCCGAGAAAAAGCAGCAGCGGCAGCCACGCGGCTACCCACGGCTCGATCATGGCGTTGTACCCCATGGTCGCAACCGTTCTCTGCATGCCGAGAAAGAGAAAACCTATAAAGAGCGCCAGCGCTATTTCTGCAGCAAGTCCGCTGCGTTTTCTCACTGCCGAGAGCGGTACGCCGATCAGAATGACGACGATCGATGCGAGCGGCACGGCCAGCTTCGCGTGCAGTTTTACCCTCGCACGCTCCAGATTGGGGAAGCCGGCCTGCATTTTTTCCCTTATGTACCGATAGTGCTGCACGAGGTTCATCTCTTCGGGGAGCACGTTCAGTTCCTTCAGGGACTCGGCTGTCAGGGCAAGATCGAGGGTGTCGCGTACCGATCTGAATACGACTTCGCCGGGAGCTGCGCCGAATGTTCGGATGGTTGCCTTCGGCATGATCCACTTTTTTGACCTGCCGTCGAATACCATCACAGGGCCGTCGGTTCTCGATCGGAGATGCGGCCCGTCGAAATCCTCGATGGTGACGTTCATGGCTCTGGACCCTGCGGGGTCGAACGAGCCGATGGTTACCACCCGGTTGTCCGGTTCGAGGATGTGGATGTTGGCGCCCTCGTGCAGACCTGGCCTGGTTTCGTTGAGCGCTTCGCGCTGATAGGCGATTTTCGCCGAAGCTGCGACCGGTTCGAAAAGCGAGGCATTACAGATATTGACAACGGCAATGATGACGCCTCCGAGCAGAAACGGGCGCATCAGCTGGTTCAGGCTTATGCCCGAGGAGCGGATTGCGGCAAGTTCACTCTGCGCTGAAAGCCGCCCTGCCGTGAGAATCGAGGCAAGCAGGGTCGATACCGGCGCGGTCACCTGAAAGGTTGCCGGCAGGGAGAGCAGATAGTACCAGGCTATGCCCGCCGCTCCCACCCTGCGGTCGAAAAATCCGTCGAGGTTCTCCACCATGTCGATCAGGGTGAAGAGCGCGGCGAAAGTGATGGATGCAAAGAGAAAGGAGAAGGCGAACTGCCTGAATATATAGCGGTCCAGGAGTTTCATGGGTATTTTTCTCTCCTTTGCATGCCTGGGGCATCCGTTTTCGTGATCGTTTTCTCTGGTTGTTCTTAGTATCCGAAAAGTTCTTCCAGCTTCAGTTCCCGGACCTCTCCGTATTTGCGGAGCGTCTGCATGTCGAGCCTTGCTGTATCCCCGAGCACCAGCATAACATGGTTCCTGTTGCCGAAATGTTTCCGGTGAAAGGCCTGGACGTCTTTGAGCCCCATGCCGGGCACCCTGTCGAAAACCTCCTTTCTGATGTCCTCACCGAGGCCGAGCCGTCTGGCGTCTTCGTAATTGAAAAGCACCTCGGTTCTCGTCAGCCGTTCGGAGGCTATTTTCTGCATAATACCGTTTTTTGCCGAAGCGAACAGTTCCGGAGATTCCGGCAGCTCCAGCATCAGGCTTCTGATTCCTTCGAGCGCTTCGGGCAGCTTGTCGGCCTGCGTGCCGATATAGCTGAAGATGTAGTTATGCCGGTCGCGCAGTTTCGGGGTCCGGTAGACCGACAACACCGAGTAGGCCAGCGCCTTTGCTTCGCGAAGCTCCTGGAAAACCACCGACGACATGCCGCCGCCGTAATATTCGTTGAAGAGCGTGATCATCGGAAGCATCGACGCATCGAACAGGTCGTCCCTGGAGAGCATGATCACTTCGGCCTGGGTCATGTCGTAATCGACGACATAGACCAGGTTGTTTTTCTGTTCGAGCTCCGGGTAGATGCTTGCCGCAGGCGGTTCAGAGAGCTTTTCCGGGTAGCGTCGCACGGTATGGAGTTCACCGAGCAGGTTCTCGGCGCTGGCCGGTCCGTAATAGAGTACGCGGTGGCGATACTGCAGCAGCTTGCCGATCTCCTCAAGCAGCTCCCCGGAGGAGACGCTTTCGAGTTCAGCGTTGGAAAGCACATTGTTAAAGGGCGAGGATGGGCCGTACTTGCCATAGTTCGACATGGCTTCGAACAGGATTTTCCTTTTCGAGAGCTTGTCGTCCGCACGCTCCTTCATGGTGCCGGCCTTGAGCTTTTTCAGAGCCGCCTCGTCGGGTTCGGCATCGGTCAGAAGCTGTTCGAGCAGGCGTATGGAGGCCGGAAAGTTCTTCTGCAGTCCCGAAAGCTTCAGGTAGACGTAGTCCTCCGAGGTGAAGGCCGAGAAGCTGGCTCCGTTCCGGTAGAGCTCCTGGCTGAACTGCGCCGGCGTCAGGGAGGATGTTCCCAGATAGGAGAGGTAGTCGAGCGCAAGGTCAATTTTCCGGCTGTGGTTTTTGCCGATATCGAACACGTAGTAGATCGAGAACAGATCGTTTTCCCTGTTCTGCAGGTAGTGCAGGCCGATATCGGGGGTTACGGCGTAAAACCCGATATCCTTCCGGTAATCGAGAAAGGAGGGTTCGATCTTCTCGGAGGGTTTGGCAAGGATCTCGCCGGCGAACGTCGAGGAGCTGTCGCGGTTGACCTTGATCGGCGTGATCGGCGGCTTCTGGATTTTCGGGCTGCTTTTTTCGGTGCCGTGCTCCTTGAAGATCGCCACGTAGTTCGAGCCGTAATGTTCCTTTGCGAAAGCCACCAGATCCGCCTTGGTGATCTTCTCGAGGCGTTCGGTCTGCTGCACGTACTCCTTCCACTCCATGCCCCACACGAAAGCGTCCACATAGGCCTCCACCCGTCCCCGGTTGCTCTCGTACATTTTGAGCTGCTCGATCTTCAGGTCGTTGATCGCCGCTTCGAGCAGCCAGTCGGGGAAGTTTCCCTCCTTGAGCTGCCGGAGCTGTTCGAGCAGCAGGTCACGCACCTCCTCCAGGCTCTGCCCTTCGCGCGGCTTGGCGCTCAGGAGGTGCGCAGAGTAGTCCTTCATCAGCACCAGCATCGAACCCGCGTCGAGCGTTTTCTGCTGCTGGTTGAGGTTCAGGTCTATCAGTCCGGCAGTCTGGTTGTAGAGTATCTTGTCGATCAGCGTGAGGTAGTCTGCATCCCTGGTATTGACGCCGCTGAAACGGAAACCGATAACCAGTTCTTCGGCTTCCGGCCCCTTCACTCTCTTGACGACCGGCTTTTTCAGCGGCTCCTCGACGGCGGGAGTGAAGGGAGGTATCTCCTTCGGCTGCAGTACCGAGAATTTACGGTCGATCATCCTGATGGTTTCCTCCGGATCGAAATCTCCGGACAGACAGAGCGCCATGTTGTTCGGCACGTAGTAGGAACGGTAATAGTTGATCACATTCCTGATCGAGGGATTCTTCAGGTGTTCCGCCTTGCCGATGGTGGTCTGGGTGCCGTAGGTGTGACGGCTGAACAGCCCCGAAAAAAGGTTCTCCCATATTTTCCGGCTGTCGCTGTCCATGGTCATGTTTTTCTCTTCATAAACGGTTTCCAGTTCCGTGTGGAAGAGTCTCATGACCGGATTGCGGAATCGTTCCGCCTCTATCGAGAGCCACTGGTCGAGCTTGTTGGAGGGAATGTCGTTGATATAGACGGTCTGTTCGACCCAGGTGTATGCGTTGGTGCCCTGTGCGCCGATAGAGTTCAGCAGCTTGTCGTACTCGTTCGGCACCGTGTACTGCGCGGCAGCGTTCGAGAGACTGTCGATATCACGGTAGATCGCCGCCCGCCTGTCGGGATCGGTCGTCGAACGGTACTCTTCGTAGAGCGAGATGATTTTTTCCAGTTCAGCATGCTCTTTCTCGTAATTGAGCGATCCGATGGAGTCGGTGCCCTTGAAGAGCATGTGCTCGAGATAGTGGGCAAGCCCGGTGGTTTCGGCCGGATCGTTCTTGCTTCCGGCCCGAACGGCAATTGATGTATATATTCTCGGCTCGTCGCGGTAGGGACTCATGAAAACGGTGAGCCCGTTGCCGAGCGTGTAGATGCGGGTATGGAGAGAGTCGCCTGGAATCGTGGTATAGGGGTAGGTTTTGACTTCATTCATCATTGGACTGCAGGATGATAGTAGATGCAAAAGAAGGAAAACGGCAACTCCCGCCGGGATAGGGCGCTTTCCCTGTGTTGAATATGGAAAAACAGTCATCGCAAAAAACATAATAATGGGATTTCCGGCGAACTATTGCAACTGCCCGGGGATAACTGATGAAAAAACACCGCTCCGCCGGTTCCAGGCGAATCCTTTCTCTGGGTTGCAGAACGAACAGGCGGCATTAATAGTTCTTTCTGCTGCAGTTACCAGAAACCATCAAGAGCGGGGAATTTTCACGCAATGTACGGCATAACAGGAAACGCGTACCGGCTTGTCAGCCCGTACGCACCGAAAGGCGATCAGCCAAAAGCCATTGAACAGCTCGTCGAGGGGGTGCAGCGGGGAGACCGGTGGCAGACGCTGCTCGGCGTGACCGGTTCGGGCAAAACCTTCACCATTTCGAACGTCATCGCCCAGGCCGGCAAGCCGGTGCTGGTGATGAGCCACAACAAGACGCTTGCCGCGCAGCTCTACGGTGAACTCCGGCAGTTTTTTCCAGACAACGCCGTCGAATACTTCATCAGCTATTACGACTTCTATCAGCCGGAAGCCTACCTTCCCGCGCTCGACAAGTACATAGCCAAGGATCTCCGCATCAACGACGAAATCGAGCGTCTCCGGCTCAAGGCGACCAGTTCGCTGCTCAGTGGACGCCGCGACGTTATTGTTGTGAGCTCGGTAAGCTGCATTTACGGTCTCGGCTCTCCTGAAGAGTGGAAGGCCCAGATCCTCGAACTGCGGCCCGGAATGGAAAAAGACCGCGACCAGTTTCTCCAGGAGCTCATCTCCCTGCACTACGTCAGGGACGACATCGCTACAGGGCCAGGAAAGTTCAGGGTGCGCGGCGATATCATCGATCTGGTGCCCGCCCACGAAGAGCTTGCCATACGGGTCGAATTTTTCGGACCGGAGATCGAAAGCCTCCAGACCTTCGACATGCAGAGCGGTGAGGTACTGGGAAAGGACGACTATGCCTTCATCTACCCAGCGCGCCAGTTCGTGGCGGGGGAGGAGCAGATGCGCCGCTCCATGCTGGCCATCGAGAACGAACTGGCAGGCAGGCTCAATGAGCTTCGCGCCGACAACCGCCTTATCGAGGCGCGTCGCCTCGAAGAGCGCACCCGCTACGATCTCGAAATGATGAAGGAGCTGGGGTATTGCTCGGGCATCGAAAACTACTCCCGCCACCTGTCGGGAAGGGCGCCCGGCGAGCGTCCCCACTGCCTGCTCGACTATTTTCCCGAAGACTATCTGGTCGTGGTCGACGAATCGCACGTCACGCTGCCGCAGATCAGGGGCATGTACGGCGGCGACCGCTCGCGCAAGACCATTCTTGTCGAACACGGCTTTCGTCTTCCTTCCGCGCTCGACAACCGTCCGCTCCGTTTCGAGGAGTACTCCCGGCTGGTGCCGCAGGTGATCTGCGTAAGCGCCACCCCCGGCGACCTCGAGCTGGAGTTTTCGGGAGGGGTTATCGTCGAGCAGCTTGTCCGCCCGACAGGTCTGCTCGACCCCCCGGTGGAGGTGCGGCCTGTGAAGGGGCAGATCGACAATCTGCTCGAAGAGATCCGCCGCCACACCGAAAAAGGGTTCAAGGTGCTGGTCATGACGCTTACCAAGCGCATGGCTGAAGATCTCGACGGCTATTTCCGCAAGGCGGCCATCCGCTCCCGCTACCTGCACTCGGAGATCAAGAGCCTTGAGCGCATCCAGATTCTCCGGGAGCTCAGAACCGGTGACATCGATGTACTGGTTGGCGTCAACCTGCTCCGTGAGGGTCTCGATCTTCCCGAAGTGTCGCTTGTGGCCATCCTCGATGCCGACAAGGAGGGGTTTCTTCGCAATACCCGATCGCTCATGCAGATCGCCGGACGGGCAGCCCGCAATCTCGAAGGGTTTGTAGTGCTCTATGCCGATGTCATAACCCGCTCCATCCGGGAGGTGCTCGATGAAACCGCACGACGCCGGGCCATACAGCAGCGCCACAACGAGGAGCATGGCATCGAGCCGCAATCGATCGTCAAGTCGATGGAGCAGGTGCTCAACACCACCAGTGTCGCCGATTCCGAGGAGCGTTACCGCCGCAAGCGTTTCGGGCTCGAACCCAAGCCGGAGAGGCTGCTCAG
>JAAXXP010000021.1:8041-24963 GCA_013334435.1 Chlorobiaceae bacterium
GACGATCTGGCCGCCGAACTCGGCGTCGAGGTTGCCGACATCGTCGAAGGGCTTACCAAGATATCCGGCATCACGATCAATCGCGAAACAACCCAGGCCGAAGGGTTCCGCAAGATGCTGCTCTCGATGGTCAAGGATATCAGGGTGATCCTCATCAAGTTCTGCGACCGTCTCCACAACATGCGAACGCTCGAATCGCTGCCCGAGCATCGCCGCCTGAAGATCGCCCTTGAAACGAGGGACATCTACGCCCCTCTGGCGCACCGTTTCGGTCTCGGCAAGATGAAGGTCGAGTTCGAAAACCTCGCCCTGAAATACATCGACCCCGAGATGTACGATTTTCTGCAGCAGAAGGTGCGTCTGAGCCGTGCCGAGCGCATCAACTACCTCAACCGCATGATCGGTCCCATCAAGGACGATCTCGAAAAACAGGGCTTCCGCATCGAGGTCGAGGGCAGGGCCAAACACCTGTTCTCCATCTACAACAAGATGCGCAACAAGAACAAGAACTTCGAGGACATCCACGATCTCTACGGCATCAGGGTCATTGTCGATACCGAACGGGTGGCCGACTGTTTCGCGGTCTACGGCTTCATCACCCAGAAGTATCCGCCCATACCGCAGCACTTCAAGGACTACATCTCCATTCCCAAGCACAACGGCTACCAGTCACTGCACTCGGCCATCATCGGTCCCAAGGGGTATGTGGTGGAGCTGCAGATCCGAACCAAGCGCATGCACGAATTCGCCGAACTCGGCGTCGCCGCGCACTGGCGCTACAAGGAGAAGATATCCAGGGACGACGCCACGATCGACTCCTTCCTGAAATGGGCCAGGGAGCTCATCAAGGACGCCGACAGCGCAGCCTCGTTCATGGAGGGGTTCAAGCTCAATCTCTATCACGACGAGATCTACGTCTTCACCCCCAAGGGCGACATGAAAACCATGCCGGCCGACGCTACGCCCATCGATTTCGCCTACGCCATCCACTCCGAAATCGGCAACGGCTGCATCGGGGCGAAGGTGAACGGCAAGATCGTGCGACTCAACGCACAGCTCAAGTCGGGCGATCGGGTGGAGGTCATCACCTCGAAAAACCAGAAGCCCAAGGCCGACTGGCTCAAGTTCGTCGTTACCCACCGCGCCCGCCTCAAAATCCGCTCGGCCATCAACGAGGAGCGCCGTCTGCAGATCGAAAAAGGCCGCAGCATGTGGGACAAACTGCTTTCCGGCGGCAAAAAGCTCTTTTCCGAGAACGATATCATCCGCCACGCCAAAAAGTACGGCATCAAGACTCCGGCCGACTTTTTCAGCGCGCTGGCCAGCCAGCAGATCAACGGTGAGGAGATTTTCGAGCGCGTCAGCAACGCCCGCAAGGAGCCGGCCGAGTCGACGGCAAAACAGCCGGCCAGCCAGGCCATGCAGGTCGAAACCTTCCTGGAGCAGGCCCGGCACGACCAGGATGCCCCCGTATCGAAGAAGGACGATGTCATCATAGCGGGAATGAGCAACATCGCCTACGCCTATGCGAAATGCTGCCAGCCGGTTCCCGGCGACGACGTCATCGGTTTCGTCACGGCCGAAGGCGTGGTGAAAATCCACAGGAAGAACTGTCTGAACGTCAGCAACGAAAATTTCCTGAAGAGCGAGCGGATCGTTTCGGTCTCGTGGAACAGGAAGGTTGAAACCGACTTCCTTGCAGGTATAAAAATCGTCGGTGAGGACCGGATCGGCATCACCAACCAGATCACCACCGTTATCTCCAAATTCGATACCAATATCCGGAGCATCTCCCTGCACGCTCGCGACGGCATGTTCGTCGGCACGCTCATGGTCTATGTCCGAAATATCGAAAAACTCGGCACCCTCATGGAGAAACTCAAAAAAGTTCAGGGTATCTTCACCGTAGAGCGTCTCATCAGCTGAGGACGGGCGGGGGAACTTTATGCCGCCGGCCGCGCATTCAAAAACAGGAAACCTATCACCACCACCAGACCATGTCCATCAACCAGAACCTGAACGCCATGAAACCGATTCTGTCAAGACTCTTCGCTTTTATTCTGCTGCTCGGTTCGCTGTCCGGCTGCGGCTACAACTCCATCCAGCAGAACGACGAGGCCGTCAACAAGGCCTGGGGCGACCTTGAATCGCAGCTCCAGCGCAGGGCCGATCTCGTCCCCAACCTGGTAGCCACCGTAAAGGGCGCGGCGAACTTCGAAAAGGAGACCCTTACCGCGGTAATTGAAGCCAGGGCGAAGGCTACCGCCGTGCAGCTTACCCCCGAAATGCTCAGCGATCCCGAAGCCATGAACAAGTTCCAGAGTGCGCAGGGATCACTTTCATCGAGCCTTTCGCGTCTTCTGGTAGCCGTCGAGCGCTATCCCGAACTCAAGGCCAACCAGAATTTCAGGGATCTGCAGAACCAGCTTGAAGGCACGGAAAACAGGATCAGCGTTGCCCGTCAGCGGTACAATGCGACAGTGGAAACCTTTAATTTCTCGATCCGGCAGTTTCCCAACTCCATGACCAACAGCCTGCTGCTCAAGCTGAAGGCCAAGGAGTACTTCAAGGCTGATGCAGCCGCGAAGGCAGTGCCGGAAGTGAAGTTCTGACGGGTGACGCCATTCATGCAAAAACAGTTCAGGGCGCTTTTCTTTTTCTGCTGCCTCCTGGCGCAGTTTATGCCTTTTTCAGCTGTGGCGGCACCCGACGTTCCTTCGCTTGTCAGCCGGGTGAACGATGGTGCGGGAATGATCTCGCCGCAGGCGGAGGCGGCTCTGGAAGCGAAACTCGCCGATCTGGAAAAGAACGAATCAACGCAGGTCGTCATTCTTACGGTTCCCTCTCTCGAGGGGGAACCGATCGAGGATTTCTCCATCAGGGTGGCTGAAGCCTGGAAAATCGGCCAGAAAGGGGTTGACAACGGTGTGCTGTTTCTGGTTTCGCGCGACGACCGCAAGGTGCGCATCGAGGTGGGTTACGGCCTCGAGGGCCGCCTGACCGATCTGCTCGCAGGCCGGATCGTCCAGAACGAGGTGACTCCCGCTTTCAGGGCCGGTCAGTTCGACGCCGGTTTTCAGAGGGGCGTTGACGCCATTCTGCTCGCTGTGCGAGGAGAGTACAAGGCGGCTCCGGCAAAAGAAAAGGGCGGATCTCCCTCTGTTGCCCTCATTCTGCTCATCATCCTCTTCATCTACTTTTTCAGCCGGATTTCACGGGGTAGCCGGGGAGGAGGCCCGATGATTTTCGGAGGCGGTCCGGGCGGAGGCTTTTATGGCGGAGGCGGGGGCTTCGGCGATGGCGGAGGAGGAGGCTTCAGCGGAGGAGGGGGCGGCTTCGGAGGGGGCGGCGCGTCGGGCGACTGGTAGGAAAAACAATATGCGGCCATAAAGGGAACAGCCATGAAAGATCCGGTCAACAGATTCCTTAACGAACAGGACAAACAGGTCATCGAGGAACGTATACGGGCGGCGGAGCGGACCACCTCCGGCGAAATCGTCGTCAAGGTCGTTACCTCCAGCGACAGCTATGCTGCTGCGGCAACGCTCGGCAGTTCCATGCTTTCCCTGCTCGGCGCGCTGCTCTTCATGCTCGCCAGCGGCAACCGCGACATGTGGACCTTTCTCGGTATTTTTGCCGCCTTCTTTATCGTGCTCCACGAGCTGTTCAGGCGGGTTCCTGCCTTCAAACGCCCCTTTGTTTCCTCCTCCGACATGCAGGAAGAGGTTGCGGAGGCGGCGGCCGGCGCGTTTTTCCGCAGGGGAATCTACAATACCCGAAATCGCACCGGTATTCTTATCTACATCTCCGTTTTCGAACACCGGGTGCGCGTCATCGCCGACCAGGGCATCAGTTCCAGGGTCGAGCCGCAGCTCTGGCAGGAGATAGTCGATACCATCATTACGGGAATCCGCCGCAAAGAGCAGGGCAGGGCGATAGCCGGTGCCGTCGACCGCTGCGGGGAGATTCTTGCCAGCCACTTCCCGCTGCAATCCGGTGACCGGAACGAACTTTCTGACGCCGTCGTCATGGGACGGGCGGACCGTCCGTGAAGAATCTCTGCAAGCGCGACCGCAAAGAGCTGCTCGATCATGCCCGGCTCCTTGCCGGCGAAGGCCGCAGGCCGAAGTATGTCTGCACCCTCTGCGGCAGGGCTTCCCGGGAGCGCGGCGATCTCTGCAAGCCCCTGAAAATCCGGAGAAAAAACCGGCGTAAACACAAATGAATCACGACCCGCTGTCCCCCGACACCGCCTGTCCGTTTCCTGCAGACGCATTTCGCTCAATGTACGTTCTTACCCTCCTGATGCGTATATTCCAGTTGCGAAAGAGGGGCATGGACTCCGGATATCCGAAAAAACGGAAGCGTATCGGGGAAAATGCTTTGAACTTCCCTGTAAAATGCTTTTTTACAGTCAATTGCCATTCACGTTAATACTATTCGGTATCAGGTGGTTATGAAAAAAACAGCACTTTACTCCTGGCACGAGCAGGCCGGAGCGAAAATTATCGATTTCGGCGGTTATCTCATGCCGGTACAGTACAGCGGCATCATCGCCGAACACAAGGCGGTACGTGAAGCCGCTGGTCTGTTCGATGTATCCCATATGGGGAATTTCTCCATCACGGGCGCCCGTGCAGGGGAGTTTCTGCAGTACCTCACCACCAATGATCTGTCGAAGGTATCCGACGGCGAGGCGCAGTACAACCTCATGCTCTACACCGACGGAGGCATCGTGGACGACCTCATCATCTACCGCATCGGTGCCGAAAACTTTTTTCTGATCGTCAACGCCGGCAACGCGGAGAAAGACTACGCATGGATCGAAGAGCACATCGGCGCTTTCGAGGGCGTCAGGCTCGAAGACCTTACCGGCACCCTCTCCCTCATCGCCCTGCAGGGGCCCCGTTCGTGGCAGGTGCTCAGGAAGGTGTTTAAGGGTCACGACCTCGCCTTGCTCCACTCCTTCCAGTTCCGGAAGATTTCCTGGAACGGCAGCGAGATCATGGTTGCACGTACCGGCTACACCGGCGAACAGGGTGTGGAGATCTGCCTGCCCAATGAAGCCGCACAGGCCCTCTGGTCGGCGCTGATGGCGGCAGGGGAGGAGTTTGGCATCATGCCGGTCGGGCTCGGCGCGCGTGACACCCTCCGGCTCGAAATGGGTTACTCCCTTTATGGTCATGAGATCGACAGTACCGTCAATCCCCTCGAAGCCCGTCTCAAATGGGTGGTCAAGCCTGCCAAAGGTCCTTTCATCGGCAGGGAGGCCTGCCTGCAGGTGGAGCTCGCACCGCGCCGCTCGGTAACCGGATTCAGTATCGACGGGCGGGCGCTTGCGCGTCAGCATTTCAGGATTTTCAACTCCGACCGGCAGGAGATCGGCACGGTGTGCAGCGGCACGCTGTCTCCAACACTGCAGGAACCCATAGGTACCTGCTCCATTCTCAAGGAGTACAGCCGGCCGGGAACCCATATTTTCGTTGAAATCCGCGGGACACTCCATCCGGGAGTCGTCAGGCCGCTTCCCTTTGTGCAGCGTCCGGCGCTTTAAACGAATACACAGGAATCATGTTCAGGGAGAAAGATCGGCGTGGCATTGAAAAAAAATACAAAAAACAGCCGGACGGTTGCAGTCGGCAATGAGGAGCAGAAAAGAGAGATTGCCGGCATCGTGCTGATGCTGGTCGCCCTTTTCTTTATCGGGGCGCTGCTGAGTTTTCATCCCGAAGACGAGTCACTCCTGGCCGCTCTTGCGTGGAACGACATCTCCAGCTCTGCGGCCAAAGAGGTCGCCGGCAGCATCGGAAATCCTTTCGGCCTCCTTGGTGCGAGGCTTTCGGCGTTTTTCATCCGATCGTTTTTCGGTTATCCGGCAATACTGCCCGGTATCGCGCTGCTTTTCTGGGGCTGGTCTCTTTTCCGCCAGAAAAATCTCAAACCGGCGCTGCTTTTTTTTCTCTACATGCTCTTCATGGCCATCGATCTTGCCGCCATGTTCGGTCTGACCTCGATGGAGTTCAGCGATTACCTGGCGGGCGCCATCGGGCGCATGCTTGCCGCCATGCTTTCCACTCTCATCGGTTATACCGGAGCTTGGGTGCTGCTCGCGGCGGCCGGCGTCATCACCACGTTTTACATGAGCCGCGGGATTGGCGCCATGTTTTCCGAGATCTCCCGTTCAGTACGCCAGACGCTCGGAAGACCGCTGGGTATCTTCGCCGAGTGGCGCAAGTCGCGCCGCCTGAAGAGAGCCGAGCGCGCCCGGCTGAAGGATGCGCGCCAGCAGCAGAGAGAGGAAAAGAAGCGGCTGAAACGCGAACGTCAGATCATCTCTCCCCAAAGCCCCGAACCTCACGAAAGCGCAGAGCCCGGTTCCGATCCCTACCCGGCGTTTCGTGACGAACCCCTCCGGTTCGATGAACAGCTTCCCGTGGAGAGCGCACCGCCGCACCTTGTCGCTCCGGTGAAGCAGGAGAGCGCCGCCGGCGAACCGGAAATGACGATCAGTGCAGGCGTTCAGGAAAAAGAGGCCGACCTCGACGAGCGCCGGCTGAAAGTGAAGACCAAGGACCGCGAGCCCTACCGTTTTCCATCGATTGATCTGCTCGAGCGGGTTCCCGACGACGACAACCGCATCGACGAGCACCATCTCACCGAAAGCAAGCGCAAGCTGCTTGAAAAACTCAACATCTACAAGATCGACGTGGTGAGGATTTCAACTACGGTCGGCCCCCGCGTTACGCTTTTCGAAATGGAGCTCGCTCCCGATGTGAAGGTCAGCCGGGTCAAATCGCTTGAAAACGATCTGGCCATGGCGCTTGCCGCAAGGGGTATCCGCATCATCGCCCCCATTCCCGGCAAGAACGCCGTCGGCGTCGAAATTCCCAACGGCAAACCCAAAACCGTCTGGCTCCGTTCGGTACTCCAGGTCGAGAAGTTCAAGAACAGCACGCTGACGCTGCCGATCGTGCTCGGCAAAACTATCGCCAACGAGGTATTCATCGCCGATCTGGCCACGATGCCCCATCTCCTGATCGCCGGAGCGACCGGAGCGGGCAAGTCGGTCTGCATCAACGTCATCATTTCCAGCCTGCTGTACGCCTGCAGTCCCGACAAGGTCAAGTTCGTCATGATCGACCCGAAACGTGTCGAGCTCTTCCACTACCAGCAGCTCAGGAACCATTTTCTTGTGCGCTTTCCCGGTATCGAAGAGCAGATCATCACCGACCCCCAGAAAGCGGTCTATGCCCTCAAATGCGTCGTCAAGGAGATGGAACTCCGCTACGAGAGTCTCGAAAAGGCCGGCGTCCGGAACATCGCCGACTACAACCGCCGTCTCCCGGAGGAGGCCATTCCCTATCTCGTCGTGGTGATCGACGAGCTTGCCGATCTCATGATCACGGCAGGAAGGGAGGTTGAAGAGCCCATCATAAGGATCGCCCAGCTCGCACGCGCCGTCGGCATTCACCTCATTGTGGCCACCCAGCGTCCTTCGGTCGATGTCATCACCGGTATCATCAAGGCAAACTTTCCCTCCCGCATCGCCTTCCAGGTGGCAAGCCGGGTCGATTCGCGCACCATTCTCGACGGGTCGGGAGCCGAACAGCTGCTGGGAAACGGCGACATGCTCTATCAGCCCTCCGACCAGCCGAAAGCCATGCGCATCCAGGGGCCCTTCGTCTCTTCCGGAGAGGTCGAGTCGATAACCACCTTCATCGGCGCCCAGAACGCCCTGAAGAACATGTTCGTGCTTCCCGTGCCCGATCAGCAGCAGAAAAATAACGGCTCTTCTCCCGGCGGCATGCAGGACCGCGACGGGCGCGACAGCATGTTCGAGGATGCGGCGAGGCTTGTGGTCATGCACCAGCAGGCAAGTGTATCGCTTCTGCAGCGGCGTCTGCGGCTGGGGTTCAGCCGGGCGGCAAGAGTGATGGATCAGCTGGAGTACAGTGGGATCGTCGGCGAAGCCGACGGCAGCAAGCCACGGGAGGTCCTCGTCAACAACGAGGACTCCCTGGAGCTTCTGCTGAGAAATCTGGAGTGATGTTTTATACGGATTCGACGCGGGCGATTTCGGGAATGGCTTTCTTGATGGCCTGTTCGACGCCTGCACGGAGCGTGAGGGTGCTCATCGGGCATGAACCGCAAGCGCCGAGAAGTTTCACGTCCACAACCATATCCTTGGTGATGCCGACAAGCTGGCAGTCGCCGCCGTCAACCTGCAGATAGGGACGCACGGTTTCAAGTGCGGCGATAACCCGGTCGTAAAGTCCGTCGCTGTTCGGCAGATAATCCTTGGTGCTCATGATGAAATGCTGTTATGATGATTGAAATACGGATGCTCTCTCTGAAATTCACAAGGTGATATAATATCACTTCCGGCCCCAAAAAAACAATACAAAAATCATGATGGTTCCCCGCAGCCGCAGGCGTTGGTGATGGATATCTGCCGGGCCACCTCCTGCGCTGCGCGGGTCATGGCCGTCGCGGTCACCGACTCCTTGGCGCCCAGCACGAAGGGAGTGCCACTGTCGCCCCCCTCGCGGACCTCGCGTCCGATCGGTATGGATCCCAGAAAGGCGATACCCTGCGCCTTTGCGAACTTCTCGCCGCCGGCTTTGCCGAAAATGTAGTCTTTCGTTCCGTCGGGCAGTTCGTAGTAGCACATGTTTTCCACAAGCCCGAGAATCGGCACATGCACCTTGCGGAACATGCTGACCGCCTTGGATACGTCGGCCAGCGCGAGATCCTGCGGGGTGGTCACGATAACCGCCCCGGTAAGGGGGATGGTATGGACCAGGGTGAGCTGAATGTCGCCGGTTCCTGGAGGCAGGTCGAAAATCAGGTAGTCGAGTTCGCCCCACGCCACCTCGGTGATGAACTGTTTTATAGCGCTCGAGGCCATCGGGCCGCGCCAGATGACTGCGGTGTCGGTCTCGATGAGAAAGCCTATCGACATCAGCTTGATGCCGTATTTTTCGACCGGCACGAGGTTTTTGTCGACTACCTCCGGTTTCGCGTCGTTTATGCCGAACATGGTCGGGATGCTCGGGCCGTAGAGGTCGGCGTCTACCAGGCCGACTCTGGCTCCGGTGGCGGCAAGGCTGACGGCCAGATTGACGGCTACGGTGGATTTGCCGACTCCGCCCTTGCCGGAGGCCACGGCGACGATGTTCTTTACCCCCTTGAGCGGGCGCTCATCCTCTCCGTGGTGGTGGCCGCAGCCGCCCGAGGTGACCTTCGCGGTCATGTTTACCTCGATCTCGTCTGCAAGCGGCACATAGGTTCTGACGGCGTCGATGCACGCCTGGCGGATGTGGTTTTTCATCGGGCAGGCCGGCGTGGTGAGCACCACGCTGAACGACACCCGGTTCCTGTCGTCGATATGGATATTTTCGATCATGCCGAGACTTACCAGATCCTTTTTCAGATCCGGCTCCATAACGGTTTGCAAGGCGGCCCGAACATGGGCTTCTTCTACATGGTGCATGGTGAAGTGTATTGAGTGATCGTGAGATTTACTGAAGTGCCGGGGCTCCCGGGGGCGGCGCTACTTCTCCATGAAGCGGAGCGAAATAGGCACGCCGTCGAGGCTGAACTCTTCGCGGAGCTTTTTTTCGAGGAACTTTCTGAAATTGTTCTGCACAAGCTCAGGATTATTGCAGAAAAAAGCAAATACCGGCCAGTGCGAATCGATCTGCGTCATATACTTGATCTTCAGCTCCCGGCCCGATTTCGTCGAGGGGTGCTTTGCCGCAAGGGCCTCTTCGAGAAAGCGGTTCAGGGCGCTGGTGCTGATCTTGCGCGACCGGTTCCTGCAGATCTCCTCGGCGGTGTCGATGGCCCGGTAGAGGTTCTTTTTGGTCAGGGCCGAAACGAACACCACCGGTATCCAGGAGAGATTGCCCATATGCGAGCGGAGGTTGTCCTCGTAGAGCTTGCTGGTTTTCGAGTCCTTCTCGATGAGATCCCACTTGTTGACCAGCAGCAGCACCCCTTTCTTGCGCTCTTCGGCCATGTTGATGATTTTCAGATCCTGTTTTTCGAGCCCCGCCCTCGCGTCGAGCAGCACCATGGCCACCTGGCAGCGTTCGATGGCCCTTTCGGTGCGCAGCGAGCTGTAGAACTCCACGCCGGCGTCGATCTTGGTGCGTTTTCTCAGGCCCGCGGTATCGATCAGCAGGAACTCCTGTTTTTTTCTGGTGAAGCTGCTGTCGATGGCGTCCCGCGTTGTGCCCGGTATGTCCGAAACGATGTGGCGGTTCACGCCGAGCAGGGCGTTGACGAAGCTCGACTTGCCGACGTTCGGCCTTCCCACCACGGCAAGTTTTACGGTACTGTCGTCATCATCGGTCGAGCCTTCCGAGGACGGCAGCGATTCCAGAATGTCGTCGAGCATGTCGGCCACTCCGCTGCCGTCCTTGGCCGAGAGGAAATAGGGGCGGGTGAAGCCGGTGCTTACAAACGATTCGGCGTCGATGGTCAGCTGCGGGCTCTCCACCTTGTTGACGGCAAAGAATATCTGTTTGTGCTGGAAGGTGCGCTGGAGCAGCTTGCTTATTTCAAGGTCGTCGTAGGTCAGGCCCGAACGCACGTCGGTCACAAAGATCACGCAGTCTGCGTCGCGGATGGCCGTCAGCGTCTGCTCGATCATCGAGGCGCTGATGACGTCGTTGGCCGAGCAGTAGCCCCCCGTATCCATCAGGAGGAACTGTTTTCCCTGCCACTCGCCCGGCATGATGTGCCGGTCGCGCGTAACGCCCGGCATACTGTCGACAATGGCGCTTTTCTGGCGGAGGATTCTGTTGAACAGGGTCGATTTGCCGACATTCGGACGGCCCACCAGAGCAATTAGAGGCTTCATAAGGCAATAAAGATATTGTAAGGCATGGCAGCCCGTGCGACCGCCTGAAATTCCAGAAGAGATACAGGTATAATTTGTAGAATTAAATGAAATAATTTACATTGCTAAACTTTATTTTTCGGAAAAGTCCAGTTAATCCTATTGTACAGCATGAGCAAGACGTTAAGTTTCAAGACATATTCGGCAAAGCCAGCGGAAGTCGAGCGTAAATGGTATATCATCGATGCCGAAGGTCAGGTTTTAGGCAGAATGGCAGCCGAGATTGCCAGGGTACTCAGAGGCAAGCACAAGGCGCAGTTCACTCCGCATATAGATACCGGCGATTTCATCGTCGTCACCAACGCCGAGAAGGTTGCCTTGAGCGGCAAGAAGATCGAGTACAAAACCTACTTCCACCACTCGAACTATCCCGGTGGCGGCAAGTTCGACCATGTCAAGGATGTCCTGAAGAAAAAACCCGAAAAGGTTATCGAGCATGCGGTGTGGGGAATGCTTCCGCACAACAATCTCGGACGCCAGCTGTTCAGGAAACTCAAGGTCTATGCCGGCACGGAGCATCCGCACGAAGCGCAGTGCCCCGTTGAAATGAAAGTTAAATAAACCATAAGCAAAGAGGGAATGAAAGAGGTTATCGATACCGTAGGACGCCGTAAAACCTCGGTGGCAAGAGTGTTCATGACTCCGGGCAAAGGCCGGGTCATCATCAACAAGCTGCCGATCGAAGAGTATTTCAAAGACGAAGTCAAACGCAGCAAGGCGCTCAGGCCGCTTGCTCTCACCGAAAGAACCGAAGAGTTCGATATAAAAGTCAACGTTCAGGGAGGAGGCGTCAGCGGCCAGATCGGCGCAGTCAGCCTCGGTATCGCCCGCGCACTTACCGAATTCGACGAAACGGTCCGCCCGGTACTCAAAACCGAAAAGCTCCTGACCAGGGATCCCCGTATGGTCGAGCGCAAAAAATTCGGCCGCAAAAAAGCCCGCAAACGTTTCCAGTTCTCCAAACGTTGATATCGTGGCCTTTTGCTTTTCTTTTTTTCAGCAAACATCCCGCATATCGTGCCATTCCGGAGCAGTTCCGGATGAAGCCCTAAGGAAGTGTCCGGTGCCCCTGGAGGTACCGGATCCCGAAAAGCAGCAGCACGGTAGAGGTTCCAACTAAACACAACAGGAAGAGTCCCAATGTCACAAGAATTCCAGCTTGAAGAGATGCTCCGCGCAGGAGTGCACTTCGGCCACCTCGCACGCCGCTGGTGTCCGAAAATGAAGCCGTACATCTTCATGGAGAAGAACGGCGTTCACATCATCGATCTGCAGAAAACCCTCGTGCTCGCCAACGAAGCACTCAAAGCCCTCGAGGCCATCGCCTCCACCGGCAGGGAGATCATGTTCGTCGGCACCAAGAAACAGGCCAAGCACATCATTTCCGAAGAGGCCGAGCGTGCAGGCATGCCTTACGTCTGCGAGCGCTGGCTCGGCGGCATGCTGACCAACTTCTCCACCATCCGCCAGAGCATCCGTCGCATGAACGCCATCGACCGAATGGAGACCGACGGCACCTTCGACATGATCACCAAAAAAGAGCGACTCATGCTTGCCCGCGAGCGCGAAAAGCTCATGAGGATTCTCGGCGGGATCGCCAACATGACCAGACTGCCTGCGGCGCTGTTCGTCGTCGATATCAGGAAAGAGCATATCGCCATCAAGGAAGCCCGTTCGCTCGGCATTCCTATTTTCGCCATGGTCGATACCAACTGCGATCCTGAAACCGTCGATTACGTGATTCCGGCCAATGACGACGCCATCCGTTCGATTCAGCTCATGGTCAAGGCAGCAGCCGAAACAGTCGTCAACGCACGGGCGCTGAAGGTAGAGCAGGAAGTACTTGCCGGTATGGACGCAGATGACGAGGAGTCCGAAGTCGAGACCGAAGAGGTCGCCGAATAAGGCCGATGGTCAGTCAACTATTGCATCAGCATCATTATAAATAACAGGATCGAATCTATCCAATGAGCCAGATTTCAGCTAAAGACGTCAAAGACCTGAGAGATACTACCGGCGTAGGTATGATGGACTGCAAGAAAGCCCTCGAAGAGACCGGCGGCGATATGCAGAAGGCCATCGAATATCTGCGCAAGAAAGGTGCCGCCCTTGCAGCCAAAAGAGCCGACAAGGAAGCACGCGAGGGTATGGTTATCATCAAAATTGCCGATGGCCGCAAGGTCGGCGTTATTCTCGAACTCAACTGCGAAACAGACTTCGTGGCCCGTGGCGACGTTTTCTCCGGTTTTGCCGGCGCCCTTGCCTCCCTCGCCCTCGAAAAAGGAGCCGCTTCGACTGAAGCGCTGCTTGCCCTTTCGCTCGGTGAAGCCTACGGCGGAGAGACGGTTGACGATGCCATGAAAACCATGACCGGCAGGCTCGGCGAAAAGCTTGAACTCAAACGCCTTGCGCTTCTTGCGGCTCCGGACGGAGTCGTAGAATCGTATGTCCATCCCGGTTCACAGCTCGGAGCCCTCGTCCAGCTGGCTACCGACAAGCCTCAGGAGGCAGCCGATCTTGCAAAGGATCTCGCCATGCAGGTCGCCGCTTCTTCGCCGATTGTCACCGACCGTTCCGCGGTTCCGGCCGACTACATCGAAAAGGAGATGGATATCTACCGCCAGCAGGCTCTGGGACAGGGCAAGCCCGAACAGTTCGTCGACAAGATCGTTACAGGCAGGCTCGAGAAATACTACCAGGAGGTGGTGCTTTCCGAGCAGTCCTTCATCAAGGACAGCAACGCCAGGGTTTCGGACGTACTGGAGGACTTCAGAAAGAAGCATCAGGCTCAGGTCGATGTTAAGGCCTTTGTACGTTATCAGTTAGGTCAGTAGAAAAGAAAAAAAGCCTCGTTGTACGAGGCTTTTTTTTTGACCATATTCAAGAGGGTTCAGTTCCATCAACACCATTGCCACGGAGGGGGAGACCATGCTGAAATACAAGCGCATCCTGCTGAAACTGAGCGGCGAATCGCTTGCCGGGGATGACGGTTACGGCATCAACGCCGCCATGCTCGACCGCTATGCCGAAGAGATCCGCAAAGCGCGAGAGATGGGGGCCGAGATCGCTCTGGTAATCGGCGGCGGCAATATTTTCAGAGGAGTTTCTGAGGCCGCGGCCAATATGGATCGTGTTCAGGCCGATTACATGGGCATGCTGGCCACGGTCATCAACGCCATCGCCTTCCAGGACGCCCTGGAGCGCAAGGGCATATTTACCCGACTGCAGACCGCCATCAAGATGGAACAGATGGCCGAACCGTTCATCCGTCGCCGGGCGATCCGCCATCTCGAAAAGGGTCGCGTGGTGATTTTCGGCGCGGGCACCGGCAACCCCTACTTCACCACCGATACGGCGGCTTCGCTCAGGGCTATCGAAATCCAGGCCGACGTCATCGTCAAAGGCACCAGGGTCGAGGGAGTCTACGATTCCGATCCCGAAAAGAATCCGCATGCCGAATTCTTCCCGAAAATCTCCTACCTCGATGTCATCCGCAAGAACCTTCGGGTCATGGACATGACGGCCATAACCCTGTGCAGGGAAAACGTCCTGCCGATCGTGGTGATGAATATGAACGAAGAGGGGAACTTCACCCGCCTGCTTCGCGGTGAAGAGGTGGGCTCGCTTGTTCATGCCGACGGGGTCTGATCCACTTCGTATTCCTGGCCGGTCTTGAAAAGGTTTTCAAGAGTCTCCTTTATGACCGGCCATTCGAATCCCCTGTTTCGCAGAAATACCTCGATCTTTTTTTTCTTTTCGTTCTCGTCGCGCCCTTTCAGCGCGGCCAGTTTTTTGCGGCCAGCCCGCAGGGCCACCTCAAGACTGTCGTAATCCTTCAGCAGCTCCGAAGCCACGCTTTCCGGAACCCCCTTCTTCAGCAGATCGCAGCGCAGTTTGCCGCGTCCGCTCGGCTTGCGTCTCTGTCGGCTCTCGATCAGCTCGCGGGCGAAAGCCTCGTCGTCTATCAGTTTTTTTTTGCTCAGGTAGTCCAGCGCTGCTTCGCCGGTCTCGTGGCTGTACCCTTTTTTCCTCAGCTTTCCGGCAAGCTCGAACCGGCTGTGGTTCCGCAGGGAGAGCAGTTTCAGGGCGAATGCGGTTGCCTCGGTTGTCGAGTTTTCGTCCATAGTTGTCCAGTGGGGCCTGCAGGGAAAAGATGTTCCGGAGCCGGAGCGCCGGTTATTTAGTTATATTCATCAGAACAAGGTAAAAAAAACAGGCTTTTTTCCGGAATCCGTTTTTGTATACGAAACGCACCCGGTTCCGCAACCCTATTGTACGCATATTCGCCCCATGAATCCGCTTCCCCATATCGGCGACGTGGTCTGCGCCATCATCGAGCGCGACGGCGCTTTTCTCATAACGCAGCGTGCCGAGGGTCGCCGACTCGCCCTCAAGTGGGAATTTCCCGGCGGCAAGGTCGAAAAGGGAGAAACCCCTGCCGAAGCCCTGCACCGGGAGCTTCGCGAAGAGCTCGGTGTGAAGGTCGCCATCACCCGGCCGCTTACGCCGGTGATTCATGCCTACGAGGACTTTTCGCTTCGTCTCATTCCCTTTCTCTGCACCCTTCTTTCGGGTGAGCCTGTGCTTCATGAACATCGTGCGCTTGCCTGGATCTCGCCGGCGGCGATCGATGCCTACGACTTTCCCGAAGCCGACCTTCCGGTGCTCGATGAGTACCGCATTATACACGCAGCATCAATGCCGTGAGTGGAAGTTTTTATCGCCGGGTTTACCTATTCATTTATTCCTTATTTTGCATATTGTAGTTTATCTCTTCTGTTTTCAATCAGTTGCATCAACGAAAAAGGGTTTCCGCCCTTTGTGCGTAAAACACCAGTCCGGAGGTTTTTGTGGCAAGTTCAGAGCATCCGTCGATTCGTGCCGTTTTCAGTATGCCGGTCATCGTGGCCGCGCTCGGTTACTTTGTCGATATCTACGACCTTGTGCTTTTCAGCATCGTGAGGGTTCCCAGTCTCAAGGAACTCGGTATCGAAGGGCATGCGCTCATTGACAACGGGGTCTATCTCCTGAACATGCAGATGATCGGCATGCTGCTGGGCGGTATCCTCTGGGGGTGGCTCGGTGACAAAAAAGGTCGCCTGAAAATCATGTTCGCCTCCATCATCATGTATTCGCTCGCCAATATCGCCAACGGGTTCGTCACCACGCTTCCAGCCTATGGCATTTTGCGCCTGATCGCAGGGGTTGGGCTTGCCGGGGAGCTCGGCGCAGGCATCACGCTGGTCTCCGAAGTGCTGCACACCCGCATACGGGGATACGGCACCATGCTGGTCGCCTCCATCGGCGTCTCCGGAGCCATCCTGGCCAATATCGTCGCCAACAGCTACAACTGGCGTACCGCTTTCTTCATCGGAGGAGGGTTGGGCCTGCTGCTGCTGCTGGCCCGATTCAGGGTCGCCGAATCCGGCATGTTCAGGACCATGGAACAGAAAGCTTCCCTCAGCCGCGGCAACATGCTGGCGCTTTTTACCGACAGAAGCCGGTTTTTCCGTTACCTGAACTCCATTCTCATCGGCGTACCCATCTGGTTCGTGGTGGGCGTGCTGATCACTTTTTCGCCTGAATTTGCCCTCGATTTTGGTATCAGGGAACCGGTATCTGCCGGCAATGCCGTGATGTTCTGCTATCTCGGCCTGGTCTTCGGAGATCTGTCGAGCGGACTCTTGAGCCAGATTTTCCAGAGCCGGAAAAAAGCGGTGCTGCTCTTTATGGTGATGAGCGTCGCCGCTGTCGCCCTCTATTTTCTGCAGGGCGAGAGTTCCGCCTCCTTCTTTTACGGCGTCTGCATGCTGCTCGGCTTTGCGGGAGGCTACTGGGCCATTTTCATCACCGTCGCCGCCGAGCAGTTCGGCACCAACCTCCGCGCGACCGTCGCCACCACCGTGCCGAATCTCGTGCGCGGCATGGTGGTGCCCATCACCATGCTCTTTCAGTTCAGCCGGGGTTTTCTCGGGCTGCGCTGGGGGGCGCTTCTGGTCGGCGCGCTCTGCAGCAT
>JAAXXP010000106.1 GCA_013334435.1 Chlorobiaceae bacterium
CAGGACAGGAAGAAGGGGGCCGAAAATCTCGGCATCCATAATACCGGAACCGGCCGTAACCCCACGAAGAATTGTCGGAGCTATATAGCGGGAGGCTCTGTGTGTCTGTCCGCCGACAACAATGGTCCCATCCTGCAATAACCGCTCAAGCCTCGTAAAATGATGGTCATTGACGATTCTTGAATAATCCGGACTTGTCCGGGGATCAGTACCGAAAAAATCCCTGACGGCCTGCTGCATGAGCGAAAGCAGAGCATCCTCGACGTCTTCATGAACAAGCAGATAGTCCGGAGCGATACAGGTCTGGCCTGCATTGAGGAATTTGGCCCATACGATACGGCGGGCTGCCGTTTTCAAAACCGCGTCCTTTTCGACAATACAGGGATTCTTGCCCCCCAGTTCGAGCGCAACCGGAGTGATATGGCGGGCTGCGGCACGCAGAACCTGGCGCCCTCCGTTTCGGCCGCCTGTGTAAAAAATAAAGTCGAAACGCTCGGCAAGCAGTTCCTGGGCTTCTGCAATACCGCCTTCCACAACACGAACCGCCCGGCTGTCGAGATACTCCCCAAGACAACCGGCAATGAGTGCCGACGTACGGGGGGCGAGTTCCGAAGGTTTGAGCACTGCACAGTTCCCTGCCGCAAGAGCGGCAACAAGCGGAGCGAGCACAAGCTGCATCGGATAGTTCCACGCACCGATAATGAGCACCACTCCGAGCGCTTCAGGCTGGAGCGAAGCTTGCCCGAACTGGTAATGCGGCGGAACACCCCTGCCGGAAGGCCGCATCCAGGCTTTGAGATGCTTCAGGGCATATCGTATTTCACCGGCAAGAAATGAGGTTTCCGTCAGAAATGTCTCCCGGTAGGATTTGCCCAGATCCGCATGAACCGCCGCGGCAATATCCGCCTCCCGCTCCCCGAGCAGGCGCAGCAGTGCAAGCAGCTGGGCCCGGCGCCATGCGTAGGGGACGGTTCGTCCACTTTGAAAAACCTGCCGAAGCTCATCGAGCATCCGGGAAAATTGCCTCTCTGCCATTACCCTTGTCAGTAAAGGAAGTGAATCAGTTCAACTCGCATTGCAGGGCCGAAAGCATACGGTAAAATCCGTCCTCTTTTTCCAGCAATTCCCGGCTGGTACCGCTTTCGATGATCCTGCCCTCCTTTAGAACCATAATCCTGTCGATATTTCTGATGGTTGAAAGCCGGTGGGCGATAATAAAGGAGGTGCGCCCCTGCATGAGATGTTCGAGCGCCTCCTGCACCAGTTTTTCAGACTCCGAATCAAGCGAACTTGTCGCTTCATCGAGAAGCAGTATCGCCGGATCCGAAAGCACAGCCCTGGCTATGGCGATCCTCTGCCGCTGACCGCCGGAAAGCTGAATGCCCCTGTCGCCGCAGAGGGTAAGGTAACCGTCAGGAAACTTCATGATAAAATCATGAGCGTTGGCCTGCACTGCAGCCCGCATGATCTCCTCATCGGAAGCTCCCGGTTTGCCATAGGCGATATTCTCCCTGATGGAACCGCCGAACAGGAGAATATCCTGGGGCACAATCGCCATGCCCGAGCGGATTGCCTGCAGGGGATACTCTTTGATATCCTTTCCATCAATGAGGATGATGCCCTCATCGACATCATAAAACCGCTGAAGAAGAGCGAAAAGCGTAGTTTTGCCCGAACCGCTCGATCCAACAAGCGCAAGCCGCTCCCCGGCATTGACCTCAAAGGAAATGTCCCGAAGAACCGGTTCACCCCTTCGACCCGGATAACTGAACTGCACATGCTGCAGAGTGACGGCACCCTTGAGCGAAACCTCCTCATCACGACCGGACGCATGCATTCCGGAAGTGAACGGTTCGGGAACCTCCCTGAGAATCTCGTCGATACGCTCCGTCGCACCCAAAGCTTTCTGAAGCTGACTGAACAGCTCGGCAAAACTCCCCATCGCCGCACCGATAAAGGTGGTATAGAGCATGAAAGAGGTCAGGCTGCCGATGGAAAGTTCGGCGTGCTGGACCATTTTCACTCCTGTCCACAAAACCAGAACGATACCTCCGAACAGTCCGAAAATAATAAACGAAAGAAATGCGCCCCTGAAACGTGCGACCCGCAGCACATCGAGCACGTAGCGCTGTATCAGTTCGCCGTAGCGACGGGACTCGTAGGCTTCATTGCAAAAGGATTTGACCGTCTGGACACCCTGAAGGGTCTCCTCGACAACGGCATTGCCGGCGGCAAGCTCGTCCTGCGCTTTGCGTGAAAGACGCCGGATCCGTCTCCCGGTAACAATTGCAGCAAGAACAAGAAAGGGAAAGGAAGAGATCATGACAAGCGTCAGCTTCAGCGATATCATGCCGATCAGCACAACGCCTCCGGCAAGCGTGGCAATCTGGCGGACAAGCTGCGAAAGCGAAGAGTTCAGGACATCCTGAATCTGCGAAAGATCGGCGGCAATCCGGCTTGTAAGCTCTCCTGTTCTCCTGCTTGCGAAATAGGTCATGGGAAGCCTGATAAGCGTGGCATAGGTGTCCCTGCGGATAGCGGCAAGAATCCGCTCCCCTACTTCAACGAACCAGACCGACTGGAAATAGGAAAAAAAGGCCTGCAACGCGAGAACGCCTGCAAGGAAAAGCGCAATGGTATCGAGGGATCCTCGCCCACTGCCGGAATCGCCGGCAACTGCGGTATCGATCAGCCGGCCGGTAACATAAGGAAAGGCAAGCCCGAGCAGACTTGAAATCAGCATGGCCGTCAACGCCATGAAAAATTTCGCCCGGTACGGGGCAAGATAGCCTAAAAGCCTGGCAACCTGCCGGAAATGCTCCCTGTCGGCACGGGAGGCTGTTTTGCTCATAAGACAACGATATCTTGCCTGTTATAGGAGGTCGGAACCACAGCTTCTCAGTAGTAATCCCTCCGGACAGCTATAAATTCAAACAGGAGACACATCAGGCATGAAAAAGCCGATCCGGCCATGCCGTATTTGCGGGATAAAAGGAAGCGCCCGGATTTTCCATCGCCCCCTGATTTGAGAGTAGTGCGGAGGTTCGCTACATTACTACAACTTTTTTCACCGTAACCCTTACACTGCTCTCTTATGGAATGGATGACACAACCGGAAGCGTGGATCGCTCTGGCGACATTGACTGCCCTGGAAATCGTTCTCGGAATCGACAATATCATCTTTATCTCGATCATCTCGGGACGGCTTCCCGAATCGCAGCGCAACAGGGGACGGGTTGTAGGCCTCGGCCTCGCCATGATTTCCCGTATTATCCTGCTGCTGTCGATAACCTGGGTCATGAGTCTCACGCTTTCGCTCTTCACCTTTGCCGGTCACGACATTTCCGGGCGCGATCTCATCCTCATCGGAGGAGGGCTCTTCCTGCTTGCAAAAAGCACCCATGAAATTCACCAGAGCCTTGAAGGCTCCGAATCCGAAAGAAAGCAAGGTTCAGCTGCAGGATTCGCCATCACCATGCTGCAGATAGCCATTATCGACATCGTGTTTTCTCTCGACTCGGTCATAACGGCCATTGGGCTTGCCGAAGATGTCGAGGTCATGATCATTGCCATCATGATCTCCGTCGGCATCATGATGCTTGCAGCAAAAGCCATCAGCGAATTTGTCGAACGCCACCCCACCATCAAAATGCTGGCGCTGAGTTTTCTCATTCTTGTCGGCGTCACCCTGCTTGCCGAAGGCGCCGACTACGAAATCCCCAGAGGCTACATCTATTTTGCCATGGCATTCTCCGTAACCGTTGAAATGCTCAATATCCGCCTCCGCACCAAAGTCTCGGAACCCATCCACCTGCACAAAAGCATGGACATCGAGTCGTAAGAGAGGATATGATACCGAACCCCCTGCAAGCAGAACTTTTATTGCGGGGGTTCGGTATCATATCCTTACGGGCATCAGGCCCGCCTCATCCGGTCAACCTGAAAAGAGCGATCGATATGTCCACTCCTTCTGCACTGCATCCCGACAAACTCTACAGGAAATGCGATCCCCTGGAGTTCGGCTTCAAAACCACCGAAGAACTTGACGGGCCGCTTGAAATAACAGGCCAAAAGAGGGCGCTCGATGCCATAAGCTTCAGCGTAGGCATGCAGCATGACGGCTTCAACCTGTTTGCTCTCGGTCCGAACGGAGCGGGAAAGCAGACTGCAGTCATGCACTATCTTGAAAGCATGGCCCCCCTTGCGGGCATACCTGACGACTGGTGTTACGTCTACAACTTCGAAAAACCCCGCCATCCTGAAGCCCTCCGGCTTCCGGCAGGCATGGCCTGCGCGCTCTCCGGCGAGATGGAACGCCTCGTTGAAGCGCTCTTCACCGTCATACCGGCGGCATTCAGCAGCGAGGACTACCAGGCTCAGGAAAAAGTCATACGGGAAACGTTCCAGGAACAGCAGACCGCGGCCATCGAAGAACTTGAAAAACGCGCAGCGGAAAACAATATCGCCCTTATCCGGACTCCTGCCGGCTTTGCCTTCGCCCCCATAAAAAACGGCGAAGTACTCAAGCCGGACGAATTCATGCTGCTCAAGGAAGCGGAACGCGAAAAGATTGAAAAAGAGATCGCATCGCTGAAAAACGCCATGCAGTCCATCATGGCGCAGATACCGAAATGGCAGCGGGAAGCCCAGGAGAAAATCAAGGAGCTGAACCGGCTGATTGCGGGCTTTGCAGTCAAGCCGCTTTTTGCTGAACCCGGAATCAGCTACAGCAGGATTGAGCAGGTCACCGCTTATCTCGGGCGGGTTGAAAACGACATCATCGAGCATTTCGACCATTTTCTCGAAAAGGAGAGCTCCCCGCAGGAACTCCTGCCAGGCCTGTCGGCGATGAAAGGGAATTTCTTCAACCGCTACAAGGTCAACGTGCTGGTCGATAACAGCCGCTCGAAGGGAGCGCCCGTCATTATCGAAGAAAAACCCGCCTGCCAGAACCTCATCGGCGATATCGAACACCTTTCGCAGATGGGAACCCTCGTTACGGACTTTACGCTCATCAAGGCGGGAGCGCTCCACCGGGCAAACGGAGGCTATCTGCTCATCGACGCCCGCCGGCTCCTGCTCGAGCCCCTCGCATGGGAAGCGCTGAAAAAAGCCCTGCGCACCCGGCAGATCCGGATCGAATCGCTTGCCCAGCTTTACAGCCTTGTCAGCACGGTCTCGCTCGACCCCGAGCCGATCCCGCTCGACGTGAAGGTCATCCTGCTCGGAGAACGCACGCTCTACTACCTCCTCTCCAGCTATGATCCTGATTTCAGCGA
>JAAXXP010000107.1 GCA_013334435.1 Chlorobiaceae bacterium
ACGTTTTCGTAAGTGCGTTTGTCGCCCATCACGCCGACCGACTGAACCGGCAGCAGCACGGAGAAGGCCTGCCAGACGTGCTGGTAGAGGCCGCTCGATTTCAGCTCTTCGAGATAGATTTCATCCGCATCGCGCAGAATGTCGAGCCGTTCCTTCGATACCGAACCGAGCACCCTTACGGCGAGGCCGGGGCCGGGGAAGGGGTGGCGCATGAGGATGTCCTCGGCAATGCCGAGCTCGCGTCCGACCGCCCGCACCTCGTCCTTGAAGAGCTCGCGGAGCGGTTCGATGAGCTTCAGCTTCATGCGCTTGGGCAGGCCGCCCACGTTATGGTGCGACTTGATGGTTTCCGACGGACCTTTCACGCTGACGCTTTCGATCACGTCGGGGTAGAGGGTGCCCTGCACCAGGAATTTTTCTTTGTGCAGCTGCTCTTCGAACACCTGGATGAAGGTTCTGCCGATGATCTTGCGTTTCTTTTCCGGCGAAGCCACGTTTTTCAGCCGTTTGAGAAAGAGCTCCGAAGCGTCGGCCAGCGTGAGCCTCAGGCCGAGATGCTTGAGAAACTGCATCACCTTGTCGGCCTCGTTTTTGCGCAGGAGGCCGTTATCGACAAACACGCAGTGCAGGTTTTTTCCGATGGCCCGGCTTACCAGAACGGCGGCGACGGAGGAGTCGACGCCTCCGCTGATGCCGCAGATGACGGTTTCCTCTCCGGCCGTCCGGCGGATCTCCTCGATCTGGTGATCGATGAAGTGTTTCGGCGACCAGTCGGGGGTGATGCCGGCGATGTCGATAAGGAAGTTGGAGAGCAGCTGTTTTCCGTACAGGGTATGCTGCACCTCCGGGTGGAACTGCAGGCCGTACACCTTAAGCGCGGCCATGCTTCCGCAGCTTTCGAGCGCACACATCTCCGAATTCGCGCTGCTTGCCGTGATGCGGAACCCTTCGGGAAGATTGACCACCTTGTCGCCGTGGCTCATCCAGACATCCGAGTCCGGAATGTTGCGGAAAAGCATGCTTTCCGTCTCGTCGTCCCGGCTGACCAGCATTTTCGCCCGCCCGAACTCCTGTTTGGCCGAAGAGGCCACCTCTCCGCCGAAGTGTTTGGCGATGGCCTGCAGGCCGTAACAGATGCCGAGAATCGGCAACCCGAGCGAAAAGATCCCTTCGTGGGGAAGAATGGCCGATTCCCCGTACACGCTTGTCGGACCGCCCGAAAGGATGATCGCTTTCGGACTGTGCTCCCTGATCGTGTCCGGCGTGGTGTTGTAGGGCAGGATTTCCGAGTAGATACCCAGCTCCCGGATGCGCCGGGCGATCAGCTGGGTATACTGGGAACCGAAGTCGAGTACGAGTACGGATTGCATGGTGAATTGGTATTGATTGATGCCTCAGAACCCGCCCTCCCCGGCGGGTTCTTCGACGGGAGCGCCCTGGGGTTCCGCCGACTCGCCGCCTTCCGAAGGCGTGCCGGTTTCTTCCCCGTCGTTCCGTGCCGGCTGTACCGGACGGGATTTGTAATAGTTGAAGCCTCTCGGGGTGTAGTATTCGATATACACATCACTGCCCATCAGATCGGATGGCGTGTTGGTGTTGCCCGAAATCGGTACGGCAATCACGTTTTCAGGAATGTGGAAATACCGGTTTTCAAGCTTCAGCGACGGATCGCTGTACGCCCGTTTCATGAAGAGCGCCCATATCGGAAGCGCTGCTCTTGCGCCCTGACCGTACTCCATCGAGGTGAATTTGACGCGCTCATCGTCGAAACCGGTCCAGACGACGGCGGCAAGCTGCGGAGTGAATCCGGCGAACCATGCGTCCCGCATGCTCTGGGTTGTACCGGTTTTTCCCGCGGCTTCGTTGTCGAAACCGTAACGGGCCCTGACGGCAATACCGGTGCCTTTGTTGATCACGTCCTTGAGCATCGAAACCATCACGAAGTTCGAGGTCGAGTCGATGGCGAAACGGCTGTTGGGGCGGTATTCCGAAATAATCCGGTTATGCTTGTCTTCGACCTTCAGGATCGATACCGGCTCGTTCCAGATGCCGTTATTGGCAAAGGTGGAGAAAGCGCCGGCAAGTTCGAGCGGCGTGACTTCTGCAGTGCCGAGCACGATGGAGAGGTTCGAAGGCATGGGAGAGGAGATGCCCATTCTTCTTGCATAACTGATGATTTCCGGGATTTTCAGATGTTCGTAGGCCAGCCGTACCGTGACCTGGTTCAATGAGCGGCTCAGTGCCGAACGGAGGGTGGTGAGCCCGCCCGAGGATCCGTCGGAGTTTCTTGGCGACCAGATTCCGCTGCCGCTTTTCAGCGCAATCGGCTGGTTCAGCACCCTGAAATTCGCAGGAATACCCTTGTCGATGGCTGCGGTGTAGACAAAGGGCTTGAACGTGGAGCCGGGCTGCCGTTTGGCCTGCCAGACATGGTCGAACTGGTAGCGGTAATCGTCAGGGGAGAAGTTGTTGCCTCCGACCCACGCCTTGACGTGTCCGTTTTTCGGATCGATGACGACAAAGGCTACCTGTATTCTGGTTTTTTCGTGGAGCAGGTTTCTCAGCCACACCCGGTCCGCTTTAAGCCTTGCCATGGCGCTCTGTTCGCTCACGCCCTCTTCACGGAGTTCCCTGAAGCGCGGACTCTCCCTGATGATCTGGTTTTTCAGCGGTTCCGGCCAGCGCCACGAACGGTCGAATGAGGACTGGAGCGACGAGAGATGCTCCTTGACGGCCTGCTCGGCATAGATCTGCATGCGGCTGTCGAGCGTTGTCTGAATGGTGAGCCCGTCACGGTAAACGTTGATATCTCCGAGCATCGAGGCCGGTTTGATGGTCTGGCGGATATACTCGGTGAAATAGGGGGCGAGCCCGTGATGGTTTACCGGCGTGAATTTCAAGACCAGACGGCTTCTTTTCGCCGCGGCTGCCTGTGCCGGGGTAATGAATTTTTCCTTTTCCATCAGCGACAGAATGAGATTTCTTCTGCCTATCGAGCTTGACGGATTCTTGACAGGGTTGTAGCCGGTAGGGTTCTTCAGGGTTGCAATGAGCGTCGCACTCTCCGGCAGCGTCAGCTGGCTTGCCGGCTTGCCGAAATAGGTTCTCGATGCCGCCTCGATGCCGTAGGCTCCCGAACCGAAATAGACGGTATTGAGGTAGAGGGCGAGAATTTCATCCTTGGTATAGGTTTTTTCGAGTTCTATGGCCGTAATGAACTCCCTGGCTTTTCGGCTGATGGTCCGTTCCTGGGTCAGAAAGAGGTTTTTTGCGAGCTGCTGGGTAATCGTGCTCGCGCCGTGCCATCTTTTGCGTCCCTTGATCAGATTTTCACCCATAACCAGGGCGAGCCTTCTGAGATCGACGCCCCAGTGACTGTAGAACGAGACGTCCTCGGTGGCTATCAGGGCGTGCTGTGCCGATTTCGGGATGGATTTCAGGGGTATGAAGGTGCGGTTCTTCAGAAAGAACTTGTGCAGCAGCACGCCGTCTTCTGAATAGACCAGGGAAGCGAGTTCCGGGTTAGGATTTTCAAGTTCCTCGAGGCTCGGCAGTCCCATGAACGGGTTGAGCGCGAAGGCGGAAGCCGCAGAAAGTGAAATGAGCAGGAACGCGATAAAGGCGGAACAGAGGTTTTTTGCAAATGGTTTCTTCACAGTGTCGTTCGGTCTTTGGTTTTTCACGGGTAAACACATCGTCACGTAATGGTAGTCAGGGAATCATATACTGTTCACAGGGTTCAATCTCCCCGGGAGTCTTTTTATAAAATTGTCCGGCAAATTCAAAATGTTTTTTCAGTACGCCGCCGTACGCCGCCGTATCTTCAAGCATGGGCAGATGCCCCAGGCTCATGAACCGGGCAAGCGATGTCGGAGCCTCCGACTGCACCCTGCGTCTTTCGAAAAGGGTTATGGTGCCTTCCGGCGGAATGGTGTGGTCTTCCATTCCTACGCAGCACAGTACCGGAGAGGCTATGGCGATGACATGGCTGGTGTATGCCCTGAGAGCCTCTGGATCGATCGAGAATTTACCGACGGCGTTGGTTGCATCCCGGTCGGACATGGTGAAATCCTCGATGATGATATCGCTGTACTGCCTGCCGATCTCTTTTGCCGCAGCCCTCTTAATGAAAAGGCTTCTGAGCGGTTCCGCCTGGAAGATGTTTCTGAACTGCATGGACACGTCAATCAGTCCGCCGAGAAAAAAAAGGCCGAGCGAGGTGAAGGCGGTCTCCTCGAAAATGCCGCATGCGGTTATGGTTGCCGAGAGCAGGGCCTCCCTGTAACGCATGCAGAGCTCCGTGGCTACCATGCCGCCCATGGAGTGCCCGACAATGTGCAGGTTTCTTGACGTGTGCAATCCGAGATGCTCGATCAGTTCCGCAGCCTCGTCGGCGAACCCTTCGATGGTGAAGGACGGTTTGTGCCCCTTGATGAGCGTCCTTCCGGTTCCGCTCTGATCGTAGGTGATGCAGCGGAAATCACCGCTCAGCATATCCGTCAGCGGTTTCCAGTAGCGTGATGATATCGCCCATCCGTTTACGAACAGAACGGCAGGCTTGTCCTTCAGTGCCGGATCATGATCGGCACTGTCCTCATAAAAAAGCCTGCAGCGCGAAGAAGCCAGATAGCTCATGGTTAGCAAACCTTTGCCGGTGGAGTAAAAACGACAATATAATAATTAATTATGGCTTTATAATTCAGTCACTGCCCGCATCCGGCAGCGTTTCAGGCTGCCGGATTGCCGCTATCGTTTTGCGGGGAATGCCGCCAATCGCTACATTACGCATGCGCTCCGGAGCTCCCGATCTGTAAACGACAACGCATGGAAACATCTTTTACCGGCATTCTTTATGCCGTAGCCGATTTTATCATCCATATCGACAAACACCTTCAGGTGCTTGCTTCGGAATACGGTTTGTGGCTTTACGGCATTCTGTTCGTGATTATCTTCTGCGAGACCGGTCTGGTCGTGACCCCTTTTCTTCCGGGAGATTCCCTGCTCTTTGCCGCCGGCTCGCTTGCCTCGGTATCCGGTTCGCAGCTCGACGCGCATCTGCTCTTTGTTGTCTTTTTCGTCGCTGCCGTGCTTGGCGACAGCGTGAACTATGCGGTCGGCCACAAGCTCGGCCCGAAAGTTTTCGATTTCAGGAAGTCGCGCTTTTTCAATCCCGACCATCTGGCAAAAACGCACGCCTTTTTCGAGAAGTACGGCGGCAAAACCATCATCATCGCGCGCTTCATCCCCATTATCAGAACCTTTGC
>JAAXXP010000022.1:0-3733 GCA_013334435.1 Chlorobiaceae bacterium
TCAGCTCGAACGAACTGGTGCTTTTCTACGATTTCGGAGCCAGGCCGGAGGCGGGCCTGCTGCAGGTGACGGCAAGCTATGCCGCAGGCATCTTCTCTCCGCTCACCGCCCTCGTGTCGCTCGCCGCGATCTTTCTCTATAAAAACAGGTCCCTGCAGAGCAATCTCATCGTGCTGGCGCTGCTGCTTTTCGTGGCAGACCTGCTCTCCGGACTCGCGGCGGCGCACTTTCTGAACCAGTATTTCCAGGTTACAGGCCTTGAGGCCGCACACAAGCCGGAGATCGGCATGTTCATGATGCTGCCCGAACCGGTGCTCTTCTGGATGGCCCTGAAGGGGGTCAAAAAGGACGAGAAAATCGCCAATGCCTACAAACGCCTCTGAACATGCGAATTGTCTTTTCCATCGGCGATCTGAACGGCATCGGGCCAGAGGTCATTCTGAAAAGCTTTCAGAAGCTTCGCGAAACCGGTCACTCCTTTCTGGTGGCCGGCTCGTACAAGGCGATGGAATATTACCGGAAAAGGCTCGATCTTCCGGTAGAACTCGAACTGGTGAACGATGCAGCCGCACTCAGCGGGCTTTGCACCCCGCATTGCGGCGTGCTTCCCGTACTGAGCGTGGCCGAGCCGGAGACGATAAGCCCCGGAACCGTTTCTGCAGACTCCGGCCGGATCGCCATGCTCTCGGTAGCCGCCGCCGCCGAACTCTGCCGCAGCGGTATTTGCGACGCACTCGTAACCGCTCCGATCAACAAGGAAGCGGTTGCCCTTGCAGGTTATACAGAGAGCGGCCACACGGGTTTTCTCGGGAAAATTTTCGGCGTAAGCTCCCCCACCATGATGTTTTTCGACCCGGTGACGGAACTGCGGGTTGCCCTTGCCACGATTCACGTCCCGCTTGCAGAGGTGCCGGGCCGCATCCGGGAGATGGACCTTACGGGCTTTCTTGAAAACCTTGCGCGCTCCCTGAAAACCGATTTCGCCATCGCGCTGCCTCGCATGGCCGTGCTCGGGCTCAACCCGCACGCTTCGGACGGCGGAATAATGGGCAGCGAAGAGAAAGAGGTCATCGCTCCCGCAATCGCGAGCCTCGCCGGACGCCTTCAGGTGGAGGGTCCCTTTCCTGCCGACGGATTCTTCGGAGCGGAACGTTACAGGAAATTCGACATGGTGGTGGCCATGTACCACGATCAGGGGCTGCTGCCCTTCAAGGTGCTGGCTTTCGATACCGGCGTCAACGTCACCCTCGGCCTCCCGATAGTACGCACCTCTCCCGACCACGGCACCAGTTTCGATATTGCCGGATCGGGCAAAGCCTCCGAACGGAGCTGCTGCGAAGCGGCTCTGCTCGCCCTCAGAATAGTCAGGAACCGAAAACAAACGGAACGATCATCATGATTTCATTCATCCAGGTTGACCTCGAACTGAACAAAAAAGCCATATTCCGCGACCTGAACCTGACCGTTCAGCCCGGAGAACTTGTCTATATCGTCGGAAAAAGCGGCAGCGGGAAAACCACGCTGCTCAAGTCGCTCTACATGGATATCCGACCCAAAAAAGGGGAGATCCAGATTGCCGGCTACAGTTCGCGCACCATAAGAAAACGGCAGATTCCGCACCTGCGCCGCAAGCTCGGCATCGTCTTCCAGGAGTTCCGCCTGCTCGAGGACCGCAGTGTTTACGACAATCTGGCCTTTGTGCTGAAAGTCACCGGCACGAAAGAGAAGCTGGTTCAGGAGAAGGTGATGCACGCCCTCGAAAGCGTAGGGCTCCAGCATGCCGCGCGGCAGATGCCGCTCTGCCTTTCGGGGGGAGAACAGCAGCGGGTGGCCATTGCACGGGCGATTGTGCGGGAACCGCTGGTGGTGCTCGCCGATGAACCCACCGGCAACCTCGACCCCGATACCTCGATCGAGATTCTTGAATACCTGAAGCGGATCAACCAGAAAGGCATTACCGTACTGATAGGAACGCACGACTATGAACTGGTGCGCCACTCCCCTTCAAGAACCCTGCAGATCAGCGGCATGAATCTGCAGGAATCATGCCTGGTGGCGTCGGAAACCGGGTACCGGCCCGCACCGGCGGCAGTCGCCCAGTAACACAACGCGAAAGAGGGTGTCCCCGGTCATATCGGGGACACCCTCTTTCACCTTTTTCCTTCAGCTTCTCCCAAACCCGTCCGGAAACCTCTTCCCCGGCTTACGAACAGCCGGTCGTGGTGCCGCAATCCTCGCACACCTTGCAGGTTCCGTTCTGTTTCACCCGCATCGATCCGCAGTTTTCGCACTGCTCTCCGGTAAAGCCCTGAACCTTTGCCTGCAGCATCTGGGTGCTCATGCTCGAGGCGTACTCCGACATCAGGTGATGCTGCTCCGCAACCGTTTCCGCAACCGGCTCCCGGTGGGCCGAGCCGTTGCTTTTCGCCTTGTCATCCCCTTCTCCCGACGGCGGCACCTCGTCGACAGCCTTGACATGCACGAAATCCTTGCGACCGAGATAGTCGTAGCCGATCGAGCGGAACACGTAATCGAGAATCGAGGTGGAGTTCTTGATGGCATTGTGACCCTGCACCGCACCGGCGGGTTCGAACCGGGTGAAGGTGAAGCTGTCCACAAGCTCTTCGAGCGGCATGCCGTACTGCAGGGCCTTGGAGGCGAGCACGGCGAAACAGTTAAGGAGACCCTTGAACGAAGCGCCCTCCTTGTACATGTCGATAAACACCTCCCCGAGCGAGCCGTCTTCGTACTCGCCGGTACGGAGAAACACCTTGTGGCCGCCGACGTAGGCTTCACGGATATACCCCTTGCGCCGCTTGGGCAGCATCCGGCGCTCCGAGCGGTGATAGACCCGCTCGACAATCCGCTCCTGAACTTCCCTCGGGCCTTTTGTTTCGTCGAGCGTCTCTTCGTTGCCGAGCATGATGATCTCGTCGAGGTCCTTGTAGCTTGAAATGTTGAGCGGCTGCGAGAGCTTCGAACCGTCACGGTAGATGGTGATGGCCTTGACCATATGCTGCCAGGCGGCACGGTATACGTCGCCGATTTCGGCAGTTGTGGCCGAGCCCGGCATGTTGACGGTTTTCGAGATGGCTCCGGAAATGAAGGGCTGTACGGCGGACATCATATGGACATGGGCCATGTGGGTGATATAGCGCTCCCCTTTTCTGCCGCACCGGCTGGCGCAGTCGAAAACCGGCAGGTGTTCGAGCTTCAGATGGGGCGCCCCTTCGATGGTCATGGTGCCGCAGATGTAGTCGTTGGCGACTTCGCTGTCCCGTTCGGTGGCCCCGAGCGCCTGAAGCATGTCGAAATCGGGGCTGTTGAGCTGTTCGTCGCTGAAGCCCAGCGACTGGCAGAACTCCTCGCCGAGTATCCACTTGTTGAAGGCGAAACGGATGTCGAAAACGGTTTCGAGCTGCAACTCGACCTGCTCGATCTTCTCGTCGGTAAATCCCCTGCTCTTCAGCCACTGGCGGTTGATGGCGGGGCATCCGGCAAGCGTGCCGTGACCCTTGCAGTACTTTTCGATATCGTCGATCTGCGAGTCGGTGTAGCCGAGCCGTTCGAGAGCCTTTTGCACCGACTGGTTGACGATCTTGAAGTAACCGCCGCCGGCCAGTTTCTTGAACTTGACGATGGCGAACTCGGGCTCGACGCCGGTGGTGTCGCAGTCCATCACCAGACCTATCGTGCCGGTAGGGGCGATGACGCTGACCTGCGCGTTGCGGAA
>JAAXXP010000022.1:3833-18839 GCA_013334435.1 Chlorobiaceae bacterium
CTGGCCAGATTACATGCGGTATCGTCGAGAAACATGTACTCGGAGCACGGATTGCTTGCATTGATCCTGCCGCTCTCCGGACAGGTATGCCACTCGTTGATGGTGGTATCGAACTGGAGGCCGGGATCGGCGCATTTCCATGAGCTCATGAGAATTTTTTCCCAGAGGTCGCGGGCTTTCACGGCTCTTGCGGTTTTGCCGGTCGTACGCTCGCGGAGCACCCACATATCGTCGTTTTCGACGGCTTTCATGAAGGCGTTGGTGACCCTGACGGTGTTGTTCGAGTTCTGGCCGCCGACGGTCTGGTAGGCTTCGGATTCGTAATGCGTATCGTATTCGTCGAAGTCGAGGGTGGTGTAACCCTGATCGACCAGGGCAAGCACCCTGAGGATATAGTTCATCGGCACGGCCCGCGAAAGAGCGTTCCTGATGAGAAGCTGCAGCTTCATGTTTTCGGAACGGTCGGAGCCGTTGGCAATGGCTTCGTCGACAATCGCCTTGAGAAAACGGGAGCAGATCCTCGAACCGGCCACCAGTGAAGCGACCTTGTCCTCTTCACGAGCCTTCCACTCGATGAAGCGCTCCACGTCCGGGTGGTCGATATCGACAATCACCATTTTGGCCGCGCGACGGGTGGTTCCGCCGGACTTGATGGCTCCGGCCGCCGAATCGAATATCTTGAGAAAGCTCATCAGCCCCGAAGAGCTGCCGCCGCCGCTGAGTTTTTCGCCGGATGAACGCAGGTTCGAGTAGTTGGTGCCCGATCCGCTGCCGAACTTGAACACTCTCGCTTCGCGCACGGCAAGATCGAAAATGCCCCCGTCGTTGACCAGATCGTCATTGACCGACTGGATGAAACAGGCATGCGCCTGGGGACGGGAATAGGCGTCTTCGGACTCCCTGGTCTGGCCGGTTGCCGGATCGACATAGAAGTGCCCCTGAGCGGGTCCGTCGATGCCGTAGGCGAAGTTCAGTCCGGTATTGAACCACTGGGGAGAGTTGGGTGCGCCCATCTGGCGGAGCAGCATATAGGCGACCTCGTCGTAGAAAGCCTGCGCGTCGTCGGGCGAATCGAAATAACGGTTCTTTTCGCCCCACTCCTTCCAGCATCCGGCAAGACGGTGCACGACCTCCTTGATGGAGCGCTCGCTGCCGGTTACAGGCTGGCCCGTTTCGTCGAGCACCGCGTTTCCGTCAGCATCACGCCGGGGCACCCCTGTCTTGCGGAAATATTTCTGGGCGAGAATATCGGCCGCCACCTGCGACCAGTGTTTCGGCACCTCGATATCGTTCAGTTCAAACACCTTCGAGCCGTCCGGATTACGCAGCACGGATGAACGGAGGGTGTACTCGAAACGGTCGTAGACGTTCTCTCCGGGAGAGGTAAACAGGCGGGCGATTTTCATATGAAGTCTCCAGAATCGATAAATGGTTGTTGATAGGTAAACCCTTTATATTCAATAATTTACCTTACCCGGACAACAAGCTTGCAAGCCATTGCTACTGTCTTTAGGGGGGCAATAGTATGGATAATATAACCTCACCATACTGACGAAAAAAGATCATGAAATAAAAAAAGATCAGACGGCTGAAAAGGTCACCCGGCTCTATTCCCGAAGCCGATCGGCGACAAGCAATTACGGCAGGTTTCCTGACTTCGACGGTTGCATCGACTTCCGACGCTTTTTCCTGCGGCATCCTTCCCCTGCTTTTCCCGTGGTATCTGGAATCGGCAGAGTGCATGCCCGCGAACCGCAACGACCATCCGGACAGAGCTGTCCGTATCGACTCACGGCAAACCATCTTACAGTTGCGGGTACAGTATACGATTCAGACGTACTTCCCTATTATCCGGCAGCATTACGCATCCGGCACCGTACTATCGAATGAATTGCTGAAGTGTAACGATTTTTCACCGGCAGGCAAAACAGGATGGTGATTTTCGGGCCATGGCACGAATTCCCCTGCAGCATCGATCGAACTCCGTAGAGCGTTCAACACCAAGAGCCTGATAATGCCCGACCCCGACCGCTCCCGGTCAATCCCTCACCGCTCTTTTTCCTCCCGCAGGAGGGTGGCGAGTGCGGCGATCTCCGCAGCCTGCGCTTCAACGGCATGGGCGAGACGCTCCATGTCGGAGCGCCGCTCCCGTTCGGTTTCGGCGTCGAAAAGAATCGGCTTCTGAAAGCCGGCGGAAAGCCTGAAAATCCGCAGGCAAAGCCTGAAAAGCATCACATAGAAAACCGGCAGCAGCCATTCGCCGAGCACGACGGGAAGCTCCTGGTAGTGACTGACAACCCCTGCCCAGTCGCCGGAAAACAGCGCATCCCACTTGACGAAAAAGTAGAGATAGACCAGCGGATGGAAACTGAGAAAAAACCGCAGGATTTTCGACTGACGGCGGACCTCCGGATTCTGCTCATATTTTGAAAGCACCCAGGGGAAATGCCCGACGGTCATGACCGAACGGCGGTCGTTGAGATAGCGCGCACCCTGCAGGGCCGAGTCGATGAAGGTAGCCACAAGACTCAGGAGGCCGGTCGAGAGCAGGGCGGCAAGAAAGGCATAGCTGAGGTCATCGAACTTGAAGGAGCCTGACAGGTACGGAAGGGATATCGATTTCGGCCGGATGACGATGAACAGGAGACCGATGCCGGCAAGGATCATGGAAAAGGTATGGAGTTTTCTGGCCTGCCGGAGACTCTCGATCACCGCCTCGGCATTGGACCCCTGCATGGAGTTTCCCGGAGGATCGAGACGCATGAGCGCCGCGGAATCGGTCGGGGCGGAATAAAAACCGTTGACGCCGATATCGCACCCCAGCAGGGTTTCGTACCGGGTATTGATGTCGATCGTGCTTTTGCTCAGCCGGGCTCCTCCAAGATCCGCACCATCGAGATCGGCCCCCCTGAGATCGGCTCCGCCGAGGTCCGAATCCCGCAGATTCGCTCCGGAAAGACTCGCGCCGCTCAGGTCGGCATCACGGAGGTCGAAGCCCTGGAGATCCGCGCCCTGGAGGTCCGGATACGCCATGCCATTCTGACGGCGCCACAGGTTCCATGAGGCGACTCCCCGCAGGAGAACCGAAAGCTGTTCCTGGCTTGCCATGTTTTCGGTATTGATCAGCAGGGGTTCTTTCCGACGTAGCGAAGAATGGCCCTGAAGAGCGACGCGCTGTGAATGACCTGCGTATAGGTCTCGGCCTGGGTCATGTTGCGGTTCTCTTTTCTGATCTTCCGGCCAAGCCTGCGGGCGGTTTCGGCAACCCGTGCGATTTCGCGGGCAAGATCCTCCTCGCTTTCGATACGGATATCGTACATGCTCCGCTGGATATAGCCGATATTGTTCAGGGCGTTGCATTCGATAATGCCGTCGTTGACGCCGTGGCGCTCCCTGTTGAAGTCGTCGTAGACGGTATTGTGCAGCGGCATGGAGAGATCGCCGGCATAGTGGGCGCAGAACACGAGCGGATAGTCGGCATACTTGCCGGTCGCACTCAGCTTTTTATAGTCCCTGACGGAACCGATAATCGCCCCGTAAAGGTGCCCCTCTTCGTCATCAGGCAGGTTGAAGCGCTCCACCTGCTCCATGACCATCCGCGCCGTCACTTTCCTGTCTGCGTTGTTGTTGTAGTAGTGGTTCTTCTCCTCGACGGGCCTGAACATATCCCTCGACTTCACCACATCGGGAGCCGCGGCGCTGTACCAGCGTTCGAACCCCGCAGCCTGGGCGACGGCCATATGCGTCCGGTCATGCCATGCGCAGGCATCGGCGGCGCTGAAAAACAGGACCAGAACGGTGGTCATGATCGACATCCCTCTGGATGTGCGTCCGAAAAAGCGTTCCATACGTGATGGGGGTTTGATGGTTCGAGAGTGAAACGGCGCCGACCCGGTCCGGCGCCCGGTAAGTCATGTTCAGGCCGAAAGATCGAGCATACGCCGAATCGGCTTCAGGGCGGCGGTTCTGAGATCTTCGGGCAGCACCACCTCCGGCTTGCGCTCCTGCATGCACTGCACCAGCTTTTCGAGCGTGTTCTGCTTCATCTGCTTGCAGACGCTGCGCGGGTTCTGCATGTCCTTGGGCGCCGGAATGAACTGTTTCAGGGGCGAACGTTTCTGCATTTCGTAGAGAATGCCCGGCTCGGTTGCAACAATGAAAGCGGAGGACTGGCTCGATACCGTAAAGTCGAGCAGCGCCTGGGTGGAGCCGACGAAAGCGGCATGGCGCAGCACCTCCTCCCTGCACTCCGGATGCGCTATCAGGAGGGCATGGGGGTACTGCCGGCACGCTTCGAGAATGTACTCTTCGGAAAACGCTTCGTGTACATAGCAGTACCCCTGCCAGAGCACCATCTCCCGCTGCAGCTTTTTCATGAGGTAGCCGCCGAGATTGCGGTCCGGCCCGAAAATTATCTTCTGCCCGACAGGAATGGAGCGGATGATCCGCTCGGCGTTCGAAGAGGTGCAGATAAGATCGGAAAGCGCCTTTATCTCCGCCGAAGAGTTGATATAGCTGACGGCAACCGCGCCGGGATGCTGCCGGCGGAACTGCATGAACTCCTCCGGAGAACAGCTGTCGGCCAGCGGGCATCCGGCATATTCGTCGGGAACGAGCACCAGCTTTTCGGGATTGAGAATCTTGGCTGTCTCGGCCATGAAGTAAACGCCCGCAAAAACGATCACGTCAGCGCCGGTTTTCTCCGCACTGCGCGCCAAGGCAAGGCTGTCGCCGACAACATCGGCTGCCTGCTGAATTTCGGGAAGCGTGTAGTAATGGGCAAGCAGAACCGCATTCAGCTCTTTTTTCAACTGCCCTACACGGAGAAGCAACTCCTCTTTTGATGGAAACGGCTCTACAGGTTCAGAAGTCATGATCGCGTTGCTAAGGGGTTCGGGGCTCCGCCCTGAGCGTACCCCGTTACTGGAAAACTTGATGCGGCCCGTAACTGCCCGCCGGTTATTTCAGATAATATTCAAGATCGTCGTCCTCCCTGATGAGAAGCAGAATCGCCGAGTTGGGCACGATGATGTAGCGCTCCTCCTCATACTCGATCTCATAGGAGCTGTTCTGGATAAAAATGGCCAGATCACCGACTTTCGCCTGCAGGGGAATGTACTGCGCGCCGGTAAGCTGCTCCTTCCAGGGCTCGTCGGATTCCGGCGGCGGTCCTACCGGATAGCCCGGCCCGGTCTTGATGACATAACCACTCTGGATCCGGGCTTTTTCCTGAATGCCCGGAGGCAGGTATATGCCTGATTTTGTGCGTTCGTCGAGAGATTTCGGCTTGATTAACACTCTGTCGCCGACAACAATAAATTTATCTGTTATATTTATGTTTTGCACCATATGTTGACAACTTGTCATATTGGCCAGGAACAATACTGTACCTGAAACAGGAAAATGTAATAAAAATAACCGCTCAGGCAAACCACACGGGCTTGCGGACTACAGGAGCGGACGGCATCAGGTATCTTAAACGGAATTTGTGATCGTGCAGAAGTTTTTCAGTTTTCTCCTCAAACATAACGCCTACCTGCTCCTGCTGCTTTACTGCGGTATCGCTCTCCTCCTGATCAGGTTCGAGCAGGACGACATGCTCTCGAAAATACGGAGCGGCGGCACCGAGCTCCAGGCGTCGATCAATGAGAAAATATCGAGCTACGGTTACCTGCTCAATCTCCGCGGGGAAAACGAACGGCTGCTGAAAATCAACGCGGAGATGCTCTCCAGAACCCTGCGCAGCGAGACGGCGCTCAGAAACGAAAAAGCCAGGCGCGCACTGCTGGCCGACTCCACATTCGACACCTCGGGCTACATCATCGCCAGGGTGATCGACCGGAAATTCAGTTCAAGGGAAAACATGCTCCTGATCGATGCCGGAAAAGACCGGGGCATCCGCCCGGACATGACGGTGCTTACCCCTCACGGGCTGGTCGGAAGGGTCGTGTTCGTATCCCGGCATTACGCCGGCGTGATGCCGGTCATACACAGCGACTTCAAGGTGAGCGTCATGTCCGACAGAAGCAGCGCTCTGGGTATACTCAGCTGGAACGGCGGTGCGGAGCATCTTGCCCAGATCGAGCACATTCCGATAAGCAGTCCGCTGAAAAAGGGCGAACTGATGCTGACGACGGACTTCAGCACCTTCGCGCCAAGCGGCATACCCGTCGGACGGATTGTCCGCATCAAACCGGACAAACTTTTTTACGACATCACTGTCCGCCTGGCGGTCGATTTCTCGACCCTGACCCACGTACTGGTAGCACCGGCAAAGAAAGACCCGGAAAAGATAGAGATGCTCGAAAGCGTCCTGCCCCAGGATAAACCGGCAATCATCAACCCTGTGAACTGAGCTGTGACAAAAACCCTTACCCTCCCCATCATCATCCTGCTTGCAGTCACGCTGCTGCAGGTATTCGGTTTTTCGCGACTGACGCTGCTGGGCGTTTCGCCCGATGCCGTTACCGTCTTTCTGGCCTTCATGTCGGTTTTCACCGGACAGCGGAAAGGCATGACCTTCGGATTTGCCGCCGGGTTCCTTGCCGGAGCCCTTTCCGGAAACATGGGTATCGTGCTGCTCACCAGAACGATCGAAGGATTCACGGCAGGATACTGCCATGTACCGGAAAACAGCCATGCGACCATGACCCAGAAGTCCAGAATGCTCTATCTCGGCGTCGTGCTCGCTTCGTTTACGGGAAATCTGGTATTCAGCCTGGCAAAAAATCCTCTCGGGGAACCGCTCCTCTACCGCGTATTCGTCTCCGGAGCCCTGGCCTGCATGATGAATCTGCTCCTGACCATTGCCATCTACCGGCTGTTTCTGAGAAAAACCCTTTCCGAGTAACCAATGGATACCATTCAACGGGGAGCATCGCTGGTTACCTATATCGTTGTCGCGGTATTTTCCCTGCTGCTCGCCCGCCTCTTCTATCTCCAGGTTCTGAATTTTCAGGAGCTCGGCTCCATATCGAGCACCAACAGCATCCGCAGAATCTGGATACAGGCGCCTCGGGGTCGGATGATCGACAGGAACGGGCTGATCGTCGTGGACAATCAGCCGCTCTATTCGGTAAGGGTCATCCCTTCCGAGTTCCGGAAATCGAAAACCGGCTTTTTTGCACGGCTGATGAACATGCCGGTCGGAGAGCTTGCCGAAAAAATCCGGAAAGGAGAGCGCTTCAACCGCTTTTCGGCAGTGACCGTCACCAAAAACCTGAACCCGGTGATCATAGCCCGCCTGAGTGAAAATCTCTGGCAGCTTCCCGGAGTGGTCATCGAGGCCGACAACAAACGAAAATATACCGGTTTCCTTTACGGATCGCACCTGTTCGGCTACCAGCGGCTGATTCCGAAGGAAGAGCTCGAAAAGCTTTCCGAGGAGGGCTATACCCAGGAGGACAAGATCGGCTTCAGCGGTCTCGAAAAAATCTACGAGGAGCGGCTGAAGGGTCAGAAAGGCGCCCGTTTCGAAATGGTCGATCCGCTCGGAAGGTTTGTCGGCAAATATGACGACGGCAACAGTGACATCCCTGCCATACGGGGCGACGATCTCTACCTGAACATCGATGCCGGCCTGCAGCAGCTTGCCGAGGAACTGATACGGAAAACCGGAAAATCCGGCGCCGTGGTGGCCATCGATCCGTCGAACGGAGGCATCCTCGCACTTGTCAGCGCCCCTGATTACGACCTCGATATTTTCAACGGATCGACCGATCCCGACGGATGGCGAAATATCATCAACAATCCGCAGAAACCGCTCTTCAACCGTACGCTGCAGGCGGTCTACCCGCCGGGCTCCATCTACAAGATGGTGCTTGCCATGGCCGCCCTCGAAGAGGGAAAAGTGGATCCCGATGCGAAATTTCTCGACCGGGGAAGCTTTACCTACGGAAACAGAAGATTCCAGAATCATGCCGGCCACGCACTGGGGGCTATCGACATGAAAAAAGCCCTCATTCAGTCGAGCAACGTCTACTTCTTCAATCTGATGTTCAAAACAGGATTCGACAACTGGACGAAGTACGGCCGGATGTTCGGGTTCGGAGAAAAAACCGGCATCGACATGCCTGGCGAGCGTTCGGGAATCCTGCCTTCGGTCGAGTATTTCAACCGGCGATACGGCCGCGACAAATGGACCAAAGGCTATCTGATCAGCCTTGCCATCGGCCAGGGAGAACTCGGGACCACTCCGGTGCAGCTGGCGGCCTATACCGCCGCGATCGCCAACAACGGCACCTGGTATCAGCCGCATCTGGTCAAAGGGTACCGCGATACGGCTACGGGAAGGTATGTGGCGCTCCCGTACATAAAACGGAGCCTTCCCCTGTCGGCAAAAAATCTGGCCTACATCCGTGAAGCCATGCGCGGTGTCGTGCTTCAGGGAACGGGAACGATGGCCAATATTGCGGATATTCCCGTAGCAGGAAAAACCGGAACGGCGCAGAACCCCCACGGACTTGACCACGCGTGGTTCATAGCCTTCGCTCCGCTCGACAATCCGAAAATCGCCATCACCGTGCTTGTCGAAAATTCGGGATTCGGCGGCTCCATTTCAGCGCCTATTGCCCGTGAGCTGATCAGGTACTATGTCAGGGGCGACAAAAAACTGCAGCCCTCTTCCGTGCGCTCCGGAGCGAGGAAGTCCCCTTCCCCGGCAACCGGACCCGACAGTCTGCGGCCTGCAGTCGAAAGCGCGACCCCGGCCAATGCTGCCGATGAAACACCGGCAGCATCGCCTGTGGAGGAAAACCGCGAGACCGGTGACGGAGAAGAAAACGGAAGCGAACCATGATCTACAAAAGCGACCCGGCATCCATAGCGGAGTTTCTCTCCGATACAAGCAACCTGAAAACAGGAAAAACACCCGGAGTCTACTTCCCCGAAACCGGTGAAGAGGTCGCGGAACTGCTCCGTTCGGCCGGAAAAGAAGGGAAACGCTTCACCATTGCGGGAAACGGCACCGGAACTACCGGCGGACGCATTCCCGAAGGGGACTGGGTGATCTCCATGCAGAGGCTCGGGAAGATCGGCGAACCGGCGAGGTTATCGGAAAACGAAGCTGCCATTACCGTACAGGCCGGAGCCCTGCTCGAAGAGGTTCAGCGAAAGGTCGAGCAGGCCGGCTGGCTCTACCCTCCCGATCCTACCGAAGGGCTCTGCTTCATCGGCAGCACCATCGCCAACAACTCCTCCGGCGCACGAACATTCAGATACGGCCCGACGCGGGATCATATCCTGAGAATTCTTGTCGCGCTGCCGGGAGGCGATCTTTTCGATATTCCGAGAGGAAAACACCTTGCCGACGAAGAGGGCCTGTTCCATATCGAGCTGCCTCTTTCCGGAACGCTCTCGTTCCTGAGGCCACAGTACTCCATGCCGGAAACGAGCAAGCACAATGCCGGCTACTTTTCCAAAGCCGGCATGGACCTGATCGATCTCTTCATCGGAAGCGAAGGCACGCTCGGCATCATTGTCGAAGCGGACCTGAAACTCATCCCCCTTCCCCGCCGTCTCTTCTCCTGCCTGGTGTACTTCGCCGCCTTCGACGACCTGTTCAGCTTCACGGCAAAGGCAAAATCCCCTGAAAGCGGGGTGAATCCCAGGGTTCTCGAGTTTTTCGACGGCAACTCGCTCGACTTTCTCCGGAAAGACTATCCGGACATTCCCGAAAACGCGGCCGGTGCGATATTCTTTGAACAGGAGACCGCCCCCGAACGCGAGGAGAGCGACCTGGAGCGGTGGCTGGAGATCATGGAGTCATCGGGAGCCCTCGTCGATACGACCTGGATTGCCCTTGACCGCGAGGAGCAGCGCCGCCTGACCGCGTTCCGCCATGCCCTGCCGCTTCTGGTCAACGAATGGCTGAACCGCCAGCAGGAAAGCAAAATCAGTACCGATATGGCGGTCCCCGACCCTTCATTCCGTGAACTGTTCGATTTTTACGACTCTTCGTGCCGGAAAAACCGCTTTACCTTTATTATCTTCGGCCATATCGGCAACTCGCACGTGCACCTGAACATCCTGCCCCGTAACCGGGAGGAGTTTCTGCGGGCCAAGTCGCTCTACCGGGAGTTTGTCGAAAAAGCCATCGCGCTCGGCGGAACGCTGTCGGCGGAGCACGGCATCGGAAAGCTGAAATCACCATATCTGGCAGCCATGTACGGCGAAAGCGGCATCATGGAGATGGTCCGGATAAAAAAGTGCTTCGACCCGGAACTGGTGCTCAATATCGGGAACCTGATACCGGAGTCATACCTTGCAACCTGAAAAACACTGAGAAAAGAGTTGGCGAAAAAAACAGACAAACCGCAGTACGTGCAGTCGATACAGAACCGGAAAGCCCGTTTCGAGTTTCATATTCTCGACACGATGGTTGCCGGCATCGAACTGCTGGGCAGCGAGGTGAAATCGGTGCGGCTCGGCAAGGCGAGCCTCAACGAGAGCTTCGCCATCATCCACCATGGCGAGGTCTGGCTCGAAAACATGCAGATCACCCCCTACGAGCACAACACGCTCGACAAGCTCGAACCGAAACGGAGCCGCCGCCTGCTCCTGCACCGCGAAGAGATCCGCAGACTGCAGGCTAAAATCAGCGAAAAGGGGCTGACGCTCATTCCCCTCAAGGCGTTTTTCACCGACCGGGGAATCCTGAAAATCGAAATCGCGCTGGCCAAAGGCAAAAAGCTCTACGACAAGCGGGAAACCATAAAGGCAAGAGACAGCGAGCGCCAGCTGCAGCAGGTAAGAAAATCCTATTAAGCAAAACAAGAGCATTCATGCGTTTTCCAACCGTACAGGAACAGCTTGATATTATTGTCGGCAATATCGTTGAAATCATCAGTACCGAAGAGCTCGAAAAAAAGCTGCAGCACAGCCTGCAGACGGGCTCGCCGCTGAAAATCAAGCTCGGGGCCGATCCGTCGCGGCCCGATCTGCACCTCGGGCACTCCGTGGTGCTCCGCAAGCTCCGCGAGTTTCAGGATCTCGGTCATGAGGCGATCCTCATTATCGGCGACTTCACCGCCATGATCGGCGACCCATCCGGCAAAAGCAAAACCCGCCCGCAGCTTTCGGCTGAAGAGGCCAGGGAAAACGGCAAAAGCTACTTCGAACAGGCGTCGAAAATTCTCGATGCCGGAAAAACCACCATCTGCTACAATTCCGACTGGCTCGGAAAAATGAGTTTTTCCGATGTCATAAGGCTTTCAAGCCATTACACGGTGGCCCGCATGCTCGAACGCGACGACTTCGAACGCCGGTACCGGTCAAGAGAACCGATCTCCATTCACGAGTTTCTCTACCCTCTGGCACAGGGGATGGACTCGGTCCATCTGAAAAACGATGTCGAGCTCGGAGGCACCGACCAGAAATTCAACCTGCTGGTCGGCCGCGACCTGCAGCGGGAATACGGTATCGCACCGCAGGTCTGCATCACCATGGAACTGCTTGTGGGCACCGACGGAAAGGAAAAAATGTCGAAATCGCTCGGCAACGCCATCTGCTTCAACGATACGCCCAACGACATGTACGGCAGGATGCTCTCCATCCCGGACGGTCTGACTGAAACCTACTGCCGGCTGCTGGCGCCTCAGGCCCTTGCCGGAGTGCTCGAAAACGTTGCCGAAAACCCGAGGGAGGCCAAACGCACCCTGGCCAGGGCAATTGTCGCCCAGTACTACTCCCTGACGGCCGCAGGTGAAGCCGAAGAACATTTCGACCGGGTCTTCGTGCAGAAAAAAGCCCCGGACAACATCGAGCTCTTCCTGTTCGACGAACAGGCCTGTCCGGTGATCGACCTCCTCGTGATGCTCGGTGCGGCGCCATCCAGAAGCGAGGCCCGGCGAATGATACAGCAGAATGCCGTAACGATTGACGAGCAGAAAATCACAGACGCGAACACCATGATTCCGCTGGTTGAAAAGCCGAAAACCCTCAGGGCGGGCAAAAGAAAGTTTTATAAAGTGGCCGCGAAAAAAACGTTTTGAATACCATTGCTTTTTCCTATAATTGAGCAACTCGTTACAGCGAGCGTAACTATTCACACACAAACTATCCGGAGGAACGGCCTTGTCATTCGTCCCGACAAAAGTATTCTTCACCAAAGGTGTCGGAAGACACAAAGAGTATCTCTCATCATTCGAGCTTGCGCTCAGGGATGCCAAAATCGAAAAATGCAATCTCGTCACCGTTTCAAGCATTTTCCCGCCCAAGTGCCAGCGCATCAGCGTGGAGGAAGGGCTGAAACTGCTCTCCCCCGGCCAGATAACCTTTGCCGTCATGGCGCGGAACTCGACCAATGAGTACAACCGCCTTATCGCCTCGTCGGTCGGCGTAGCCATACCTGCCGACGATACCCAGTACGGCTATCTCTCGGAACACCACCCGTTCGGCGAATCCGACGAACAGTCGGGCGAATACGCCGAAGATCTTGCCGCCACGATGCTGGCCACGACTCTCGGTATCGAATTCGATCCGAACAAGGACTGGGACGAACGTGAAGGCATCTACAAGATGAGCGGGAAAATCATCAACTCATACAATATCACGCAGTCGGCTGAAGGGGAAAACGGTCTCTGGACGACCGTCATCTCCTGTGCGGTGCTTCTGCCCTGAGAAAAGAGGGCGCATCCGGGAGCTTTCCGCCGGGCGATTCTCTCCTGAAATCGTGCGGTTCCGAAAAACCTGCGACGGGGAATATGGTTCGAAACCTGTTCCCCGTCTCCCGTTTCACAAGGAGACTCCCTTGTCAACTCCGTATCCACCAATTCGTCTATGCAGCTCCTCGCCTCCCTGCAGAACATCCGCACCCTCGACGAACTGGTTCTCTGGGGAGGTTATCTTCTGCTTTTTGCCATCATTTTCGCTGAAACAGGGCTGTTCGCGGGATTCTTTCTGCCCGGAGACTCCCTGCTGATTACCGCCGGACTGATCGCGGCAACCGGAGGGCTGGATATCACCCGGGTGATTGCGACCCTGGCCGCAGGGGCGGTTCTGGGAGATTCGGCCGGTTACCTGATAGGAAAACAGCTCCAGAAAACCCTGTTTACCCGGCAGGAAACGCTGTTTTTTCACCGGGAGCATCTGCTGAAAACCGAAGCCTTTTACCGCAAACACGGGGCAAAAACCGTTTTTCTTGCACGATTCGTGCCCGTCGTCCGGAGTTTTGCGGCAACGCTTGCCGGAGTGGCCGCCATGCCCTACCGGGTGTTTCTTTTTTACAGCGTATCCGGAGCCGTGCTCTGGGTGCTTTGTTTCACGCTTGCAGGGTATTATATAGCAAGTATGTTCCCTGAAGCCGTCGGCTACCTGCACATCGTCATCATGGCCGGCATCGTGCTGATCGTGCTCAGCGCACTCCGGCACCTCAGGCCAGGCAAACATTCATGAACAACTACCCAGGGGGAAGTACTGTATGACTGAAGCGATCCATACCGATGTTCTGGTTATAGGAAGCGGCATAGGGGGGCTCTATTTCGCTGTCCACATGGCCGACCATGCATCGGTCACCATCATCACCAAAAAGGAAAGTTCGACATCGAACACCAACTGGGCGCAGGGCGGCATTGCCGCCACCATCGACAGTGGCGACAAGGCGGAGCTGCACATCGAGGACACGCTCAACGCCGGTGCAGGGCTCTGCAACCGTGATATGGTCACCATCATGGTGGAAGAGGGACCCCGGCACATCAAGCGCCTTACGGAGCTCGGCGTCCAGTTCACGACATCCGACCACGACCATCTCCACCTCGGCAAGGAGGGCGGTCACTCCCGCAGCAGAATCGTGCATGCCCAGGACTCCACCGGACGTGAAGTCGAAAACGCCCTCCTGGAGCGCGTGAACAGCCATCCGAACATAACGCTGCTCGAACACCACTTCGCAATCGAACTGCTCACCGAACACCATCTGGGCATCAAGACCAACGATATCACCTGTTACGGCGCCTACGTGCTCGACTCGATGCAGCGCAAACCGAAAAAAATCCTCGCGAAAATCACCATGCTCGCTTCGGGAGGGCTCGGACACGTCTACAAGCACACCACCAACCCCGATATAGCGACCGGAGACGGCGTAGCCATGGCATACCGCGCAGGGGCTGAAACCGCCAATATGGAGTTCATCCAGTTCCACCCAACCTCGCTCTTCCATCCGAAGGCGAAATCGTTTCTGATATCGGAAGCGGTCAGGGGGTTCGGCGGTATTCTGAAGCTGAAAAACGGTCAGGAGTTCATGCACAAGTACGATAAACGCCAGAACCTCGCCCCGAGGGACATTGTGGCAAGAGCCATCGACTCCGAAATCAAGAAATCGGGCGACGAGTGCGTCTTTCTCGACGTCACCCACATCGATGCCGCAAAAACCAGGGAGCACTTTCCCTATATCTACGAAACCTGTCTGCGGTACGGTATCGACATGACCAGGGAGATGATTCCGGTTGTGCCCGCCGCGCATTATTCATGCGGCGGAATCCGTACCGACGACATCGGCCGGACAACCCTCAACCGCCTCTATGCGTGCGGGGAAACCAGCTGCACCGGCGTACACGGTGCGAACCGGCTTGCAAGCAACTCGCTGCTCGAAGCTCTGGTCTTCGCCTGGCGCTCCTTCACCGATATCCGCATGCAGCTCCCTCTCCTGCAGAACGACACGGCATTTCCCGACTGGGACGACAGCGGAACCGTCAACCCCGAAGAGTGGATTCTGGTATCGCACAACAAGCGCGAAGCACAGGAGGTGATGAACGACTATGTGGGTATCGTGCGCAGCGACCTGCGCCTGCAGAGGGCGCAGCGGAGAATCGATTTCCTGAAGGATGAAACCGAAGCCTATTACAAGAGAACGAAAATCACCACGCAGATTCTCGAACTGCGCAATATCATCAAGGTAGCAAGCCTGATCATCGAGAGCGCCATCAAGCGCCGCGAATCAAGGGGACTGCACTATACGACCGACTACCCGCAGCGCGACGACAAGCATTTTCTCATCGACACGGTGCTGCGGTC
>JAAXXP010000022.1:18939-24354 GCA_013334435.1 Chlorobiaceae bacterium
TCATCAAGGTAGCAAGCCTGATCATCGAGAGCGCCATCAAGCGCCGCGAATCAAGGGGACTGCACTATACGACCGACTACCCGCAGCGCGACGACAAGCATTTTCTCATCGACACGGTGCTGCGGTCGTTTTAAACGAATGTAAGCGGTGAGCGGTGCTTGGAAAAAAACAGGAATTTTTCCTGCCCACCGCGCACTGCTCACGGCAAACGGTACACGATATTTTCCTGCCAGTCCCTCGCGTAGCGGAAGTCGATGCCGGGGGTTCGGCCGGAGATTTTCGCGATGACCGGCATCGTTCTCTTGTACTGATTTCGCACCACCATGGTTCTGACCCGGTCATAAAAAGCCTCATCCACCCCTTCGGCAAGAATCGAGGACCGGTCCATGCGCTTTTCAAGCATCATGTACAGCAGGACATCGACCTCTTCGTAGGAAAACCCCAGATCGGCTTCGTCGCTCTGTCCCTCCCAGAGATCCGCCGACGGCACCTTGGCGATGATCGGCTCGGGTATGCCCAGATGTCGCGCCAGGCCCCGCAGCTGGGTTTTATAGAGGTCGCCGAGTGGATTGACCGCCGAGGCCATATCGCCGAACAGGGTGCCGTAGCCGAGCAGCAGTTCGGTTTTGTTGCTGGTGCCGACGACAAGGCTGCCATCTCTTGCCGAAACGTCGTACAGATAGACCATTCTGGTACGCGACATGATATTGCCCCTTCTCATGCGGTGGTCCTGGGGAACGGAGCGGACAAACGCATCGACCGGTGCGGAGATATCGACAGTTTCCGAACGGATGCCGAGCCGCGAAACCATCAGGCCGGCATGTTCCACGCTTTCGGAACTGCTCGAACGGTAGGGCATCAGAAGCGCAAGCACCTGTTCAGGACCGAATGTACGTGCGGCAAGCTCGACCGCCACGGCCGAATCGATGCCTCCGGAAAGTCCGATCACCACGGAACGAAAACCGAATTTCTGGATTTCATTCAGGAGAAAAGCCTTGAGCAGATCCTCGACAATCCCGTAGTCGAGATGTAAATCCCTGGCGTGCATCATACCGGAAACCCGTTAAATAAGCGAAGCATACCTTTTTCAAGCAGAAACACCGCCACCGAAACCGCAGCAAGCAGGATCAGGGAATTGCGCAGGGCGCCTCCCCCCGGCGGCGATTTGCGATCGAGCAGAAGAAGAAAGCCGCAGCGCCATATCACCATCGCATAAACGATGGCCGCAGCGGCAAAAAACCAGTTCCAGCCGTCAATAAAAAAAAACGGCTCGGCGAGCCAGACCGGAGTGAGCGAAAACCCCGTCAGAGCCGTCACGCCCTCTTCGATATCGTTGCGGTTCTCCCGGTCGAGAAGGCGCATGGTTCCTCCTGCGAGAAGATAAACGGCGGCCATATCCGCCAGAAAACTCGCTATGGCCGTAATCATCGCCTGGCGGGGAACACCGATAACGGGAAATTTCACCAGCTGCACCATCGCGATAACCGGCACGGAGTACTCCCTGAGCACATTCGCGCCGCTCCCGGATCCGCTGGCCCGGAAATCCGCCCAGAATTTCCGGCAGGAAAACAGTACCACCCGAATTGTCAGAAAAAGTTTTCTTAGATCCATTGATTACTACCGTCTGAGCCATCTTTCAGGGTTCTGCTTCACTTTCCCCTTCCAGATTTCAAAATGAACAACCGATCCGCCTTCAGGCATTTTTCCTGAAACACCGATCAGCTGCTGGGATTTGATGATGTCGTTTTTCGCCACATTCAGGGCGCCTAAATTTGCATAGACCGTCAGGTACGAGTTGGGATGGCGGATAATGACAATATTGCCGAACGTCGGAAGATAGGCTATCTGGACCACTTTTCCGCCGGATACGGCCCGTACGGGCGTGCCTGCCGGTACGGATATGTCGATACCGTTGTTTGTCGTCACGATTTTCAGGTCCCGGTCCTGCGTGGTTCCGAACTTCTGGGAAACCACTCCACCCCTGACCGGCCACGGCAGCGAACCGTATGTTTTATCGAAATCGGCCGATACGCTCTCAATATCTTTCGATGTGTAATCGGGTACAATGGTGACCTCTTTTCTGGAGGCATACTTTTCCTGCCTGGCCTTTACCGAAGCCGGAGGCTTCCCCTCGCGTTCACCAGACCTTTCGGGTTCAGGCTTTTTCTGCGAGAGAAAACGCTTTTCTTCAAGTCTTTTTGCTTCAAGACGGCTTGCTTCAAGACGGCGGGCCTCGAGCTGCTGCTGCCGACGCGCCGCCTCGGCGGCAACGGCCTTCTGTTCCGCCATGACCAGATTCTGTATTTTCGACTGCAGCTGCTGCCGTTTCTGTTTTACGGTATTGAGCTGCTCCATATACTGCTGCTTGTCTTTTTTCAGCTGAACAAGCACACTCTCCTTTTCTTTCCGGTTCTGGGCATAGTTTTTCAGCTGGCGTTCCTGCTCCCGGACAAGGGCGGCTTTTTCGCGGTAGCGCTGCTGCAGCGTCGCCCGGTTGTTTTCAAGCTGAACCGCGCTTTTCTGCAGCCTGTCGACATCGCCGCCTACCGCTCTGGAGAAAAAGCCCATGTACTTCGACCGCACAAGGGCATCGTTGATCGATTCCGAGGCGAACAGCTGTTCGGCCTCCCTGTTCCGCCCGTATTTGTATACGGAAACCGCGGTCCGGCGAAAACCCTCCGAAAGCCGGTCGTGCGTCTTCCTGTTTACGTTCAGTTCGTTGCCGAGACTGTCGATATCCCCGTCGAGCGTCGCAAGGTAGCTCTGGTTCTCGCTGATCAGCTTTTCGGTAACCAGTATCTGGCGGCGGATGTTTTCCAGTGTTTTGAGCGACTGTTTTTCCTGTTTCGAAGCCGTATTGAGTTTCGACTGATAGACCCGAAGCTCCTGCTGCAGGCGTTTGAGTGTCTTTTCAACCGACAGGCGCTCCCTTTTGATCCTCTGTATCTCGGTATTGACAACCGGCGCCGAAACGGCCGCAGTGAAAGAGGGAAGCGACAGAAAAAACAGAAGCAGAAAACAGACAAGCTTTTGCGGACAGCGGACTCTCGGTAACGGGGATTCAGGGATCATCATGTACATAACATGCTTTCCGGCATTTGGGAAAAAGAGAACCTTTTGGATGTGCAGTTAAAAGGTAAATCATAATTTTTTTCTTCTCATCAAAGGCCCCGGTGTTTTTTTCTGTTTTTTTTGAATCGAAATAAGTAAATATGAGTTTTTTCATTACTCCACAGTACCATGGACAAGCTTGTCATAAAGGGCGGAAAGCGTTTAGCGGGCACAGTGACCGCTTCAGGATCGAAAAACTCGTCGCTGCCGGTCATTGCAGCAACCCTGCTGTGCAGCGGGGGAAGCTGCACGCTGCACAGAATTCCCGATCTGCAGGACATCAGGACCTTCACCCAGCTGATCAATCATCTCGGCGCAAAAACATCGTTCTCGGATAATACCCTGACTGTTGCAACCGGGGACGTCGAGAGCATTCTGGCTCCGTATGAGCTTGTCAAGAAAATGAGGGCCTCCATCTACGTGCTCGGCCCGCTGCTTGCCCGTTTCGGAGAGGCGAGAGTTTCACTGCCCGGCGGCTGCGCTTTCGGGCCAAGGCCGATCGACCTGCATCTGATGGCCATGGAAAAACTCGGGGCTGAGATTTCCATAGAAACCGGCTTCATCACGGCAAAAGCTCCGGGAGGAAAGCTCCGGGGCGCCCATATCGACTTCCCGATCTCTTCAGTAGGGGCAACCGGCAACGCCATGATGGCCGCCGTGCTTGCCGAAGGCACCACAACCCTTACCAACGCGGCTGCGGAACCCGAAATCGTGACGCTCTGCCGCTTTCTCTCGGCAATGGGAGCCCATATCACCGGAACAGGAACCACCGAACTGGTTATCGAAGGAGTACCTTCCCTGTCGGCCGTCGAGTTCACCAACGTCTTCGACAGAATTGAAGCCGGCACCCTGCTTGCCGCTGCCGCCATAACCGGAGGCGAAATCACCATCGAGGGAGTCGAACCCGATCAGCTCAGGTCGGTTCTGAAAAAATTCACCCATGCCGGCTGCACCGTCACCCACACGGCGGACAGCGTCACCCTCAAAAGCCCCGGAAAACTCGAAGCGACCGACATCACCGCAAAACCCTATCCCTCCTTCCCCACCGACATGCAGGCCCAGTGGACTGCGCTCATGACCCAGGCCGAGGGCACGAGCCGCATTACCGACCGGGTCTATCACGAGCGGTTCAATCACATTCCCGAACTCAACCGCCTCGGAGCGCATATCGAGATCAAGAAGAATCAGGCTGTGGTGCACGGACCACGGAAGCTTTCCGGAACGAAGGTCATGTCGACCGACCTGAGGGCTTCGGCCTGCCTGGTGCTTGCCGGACTGGTTGCAGAGGGGGTTACCGAGGTGCTTCGGGTCTACCACCTCGACCGGGGATACGAAAAAATCGAAACGAAGCTCACCGCTCTCGGAGCCGACATCGCAAGGGAGCAATACAAGGAGTTTTCCTGATCGGAAAAAACCTTTGAAAGAATTATTATTGTTTTGCTAATTTGAAGCCAAAAGTTATATTAACAGCCTCTAAAGCGAAGGTTTGAGGGCCCTTAGCTCAGTTGGTCAGAGCAAGCGACTCATAATCGCTGGGTCGTAGGTTCAAGTCCTACAGGGCCCACTGAGAAAGGCAGAACGTTCTTTAGCATCACACAGTATCATGGCGTGTTCGTCTAGTGGCCCAGGACATCGCCCTCTCAAGGCGAAGATCACGGGTTCGAATCCCGTACACGCTACACTGTTGCACCCGTAGCTCAACTGGATAGAGTATCTGACTACGAATCAGACGGTTAGAGGTTCGAATCCTCTCGGGTGTACCATACGATTATATGCTGAACTGTATTGAGGAGTGGCCAAATTGGTAAGGCTCCTGATTCTGGATCAGGCAATTCCAGGTTCGAGTCCTGGCTCCTCAGCAACGAAAAAAACCCTGTAACAGAAAAGGTTACAGGGTTTTTTCGTTTCCGGAAGGAACAATCTTTCTCTGGTGATTTCAGCCAAAACTGTCCCTCGGAATCCCCGTAATGCAGGGCAAAATATCCCCCGCCAAAAAGCTCTTCCATAACATGCGTCGAAAGCCTTCCGCCTCACGATACATGCAAGGCAGCCCGGATAACAAGATCGACCAATGAGATGCATCATATGAACCCTCTTCTGTCAGCGAAAGGTGAAGAGGTCACCGACAGGGTAAACCGATTCGTTCATTATCTCGCAGCAGGAACCATGTCCTCTCAGGGACGTGAGCCCGAAAAAATGGACCACTTGGTTGTAGTAAATTGAAAAAACACAACCAAGGAGGTTAACGGGATGAAAACCAAGCGCTACAGCACAGAACAGATCATCGGCATCCTGAAGGAAGGC
>JAAXXP010000108.1 GCA_013334435.1 Chlorobiaceae bacterium
CAGTCAACCATTTCCCAGCATCTTAAAGCGCTGCTCGAAGCAGGTCTTATCCAGGGGGAGATAGAACCGCCCAAAGTGAAATACTGCATCAACAGGACAAACTGGATACTTGCACAGCGGATGTTTTCCGTTTTTTTTGCCGCGGGAAGTTCTGCGGAATGCGATTGCTGACCCTGGGGTTCGGGCCTGATAGGGCTGGCGTGTTCGCTTTTGATAATCGTTCATTTGCGATAAACAAATAAAAGGAAAGAAAGATCATGAAACAGGTGAAAATTCTCGGTACGGGGTGTGCAAAATGCAGCCAGCTTGCCGATGCCGTCAAGGCGGTTATCGCTTCGCAATGCATCGACGCTGAGGTGGAAAAGGTGGAGGATATCCAGAAAATCATGGCCTACAACGTGCTCTCCACCCCGGCGCTCGTCGTCGACGGGGAAGTGCGCTCGAAAGGTCGTGTTCCCGGACTCGACGAGTTGAAGGATTTGCTAACCAGATAAAAAAAAGGAGCATCAAATGAACAGTGCCGTTGAAGTCTGTCCTGAGACAGCGTTGAAAATGATCGGAGAGGGCGCCTTGCTTGTCGATGTCCGTGAGCGTGAAGAGGTTGCCGAAGCATCGTTCGATGTCCCCGGCGTCATGCTGATTCCCTACAGCGAGTTCGATGAACGGTTTCGTGAGATTCCAGCTGACCGGGATGTGATTATAGCCTGTAATGTAGGCGAAAGAAGTCTCATGGCTACCCGTTTTCTCATGCACAACGGCTACCGGAATGCCGTCAACATGCAGTACGGAATCGTCCGCTGGGCGGAAAAGGGTTTTCCCGTGAAAGGCGAATTGAAACGCAAGCAGGGTGGATGCTGCTGTGGCAGCACTTCCGGCAGTTCGAACGGCACGGGAAGCTGCTGCTGAGTAACTCCATCAAGTGAATGAACATGAATCAGCCCGAACAGACCTCCTCCAGCCTGAAGGCCGCAGCCATGACTGTCGTGGCAGCAGTCGTCTGGCTGCTGCTCTACGGTAATTTAGAGCCCGCCGCGGATTTCCTGCTGGGGGTGGCCGGCATCAGTCGTGCGACCCGTTTCGGTGAAGCACTGCACTTCTTCATCTACGAAGTCCCCAAGGTGCTGCTTCTGCTGACAGGCGTGGTGTTCGTTATGGGAGTCGTGCATACCTTCATCTCCGCGGAACGGACGCGGGCCATTCTGTCGGGAAGGCGCGCCGGTGCCGGCAACATGCTGGCCGCCTCGCTCGGCATCGTGACTCCGTTCTGCTCATGCTCGGCAGTGCCGCTCTTCATAGGATTCCTGCAGGCCGGCGTACCGCTCGGCGTAACCTTCTCCTTCCTGATCTCGGCTCCCATGGTCAACGAGGTTGCCCTTGCGCTGCTTTTCGGCATGTTCGGCTGGAAAGTCGCACTGCTTTACATGGCGATGGGATTGCTCGTGGCCGTGGCAGCCGGCATGATTATCGGCCGGCTCGGTATGGAGCGCTGGCTCGAGGACTGGGTGCAGCAGATGCAGCAGAACTGCAGCTGCGGTGCCGATGAAACCGGCGATGCCATGAGCTGGAACAGTCGCCTGTACAATGGCGTAACGCATGTCCGCGAGATCGTGGGCAAGGTGTGGCTCTACATCGTGCTTGGCGTCGGACTCGGCGCCGGCATTCACGGCTACGTGCCGGAGAATTTCATGGCTTCGGTCATGGGTAGAGATGCCTGGTGGTCGGTGCCCGCGGCGGTGCTGCTCGGCGTGCCGATGTACTCCAACGCCGCAGGGATCCTGCCCGTGGTGCAGGCGCTGCTCGGAAAGGGCGCTGCGCTCGGTACGGTCATGGCCTTCATGATGAGCGTGATTGCGCTCTCGGCACCCGAGATGATCATTTTGCGCAAGGTGCTCAAGCCGCAGCTTATTGCGGTATTTGCCGGCGTGGTGGCACTCGGCATCATGCTGGTGGGATTCGTCTTCAATGCAGTCTTTTCAACCTTATGACTACAGGGCGCCTCTATAAAGTTATTGCGCACCCAAATTGCTGCGTTGGTCGGTGCTCGAAATCCTCATGTACTACGTGTACACTCCGGTTTCTCCGCTCCGTCCGCCTTGCACTTTGAGCGCTCATCACACTTTATAGAGGTGCCCTACAATACTCAATACTGAATTTATGAAACAGTCCGTGCTCATACTCTGTACCGGGAACTCCTGCAGGAGCCAGATGGCCGAGGGGTTCCTTCGTTCGTTCGATTCCGAACTCGATGTCTTTTCGGCGGGTACGAACCCGGCTGAAGCAGTGCATCCGCTTGCCGTCAGGGTAATGCGGGAAGAGTGGATCGATATCGGCGGCTGCCGTCCGAAAAGCGTCGAGGAATTCACTTCGAGACCGTTCGACTGGGTCGTGACGGTCTGCTCCGGAGCGAAAGAGTCCTGTCCCGTTTTTACGGGTAAGGTCAAACACCGGGTACACATCGGGTTCGACGACCCTGCGGAAGCCGAAGGGAGCCGCGAAGAGGTGCTTGCTGTTTTCCGCAGGGTTCGCGATGAAATCCGCGAAGGGTTCAGAAGCTTCTACAACGCAATGCAGACGGGAGGGTAGCACCATGGGCATGTCAACCAGACAACTTTCCTTTCTCGATCGCTATCTCACGCTCTGGATATTCCTCGCCATGGGTATCGGTGTGCTCTCGGGCTATCTTGTTCCCGGTACGGCAGCGTTCTGGAACACGTTTCAGTCAGGCACCACCAATATTCCCATCGCCATAGGGCTTGTCGTCATGATGTATCCGCCCCTGGCCAAGGTGAAGTACGAGGAGCTTGGCGATGTTTTCCGCAACACCAGGGTGCTCGCACTCTCGCTGGTACAGAACTGGGTGATCGGTCCGGTGCTCATGTTCGTCCTTGCCGTACTCTTTCTTTCCGATATGCCGCACTATATGGCGGGTCTCATCATGATCGGCCTTGCCCGCTGCATCGCCATGGTGATCGTCTGGAACGAACTGGCAAAAGGCGATACGGAGTACGCAGCAGGTCTCGTTGCCTTCAATTCGGTTTTCCAGGTGCTCTTTTTTTCCGTCTATGCATGGGTTTTCCTCACGGTGTTGCCCGGCTGGCTCGGTCTCTCGTCGTTCAGGGTCGATATCACCATCTCGGAAATCGCCTCGTCGGTTTTCATCTATCTCGGCATTCCCTTCATAGCCGGTTTTCTTACCCGGTTCGTCATGCTCCGCCTCAAAGGCAGGGAATGGTACGAAACCGTTTTCGTGCCGCGGATCAGTCCGCTTACGCTGGTTGCGCTGCTCTTCACCATCGTGGTGATGTTCTCGCTCAAGGGTGAGTATATCGTGAAAATTCCGATGGATGTCGTTCGCATCGCCATACCGCTGCTCTGCTACTTCATCATCATGTTCCTCGTCTCGTTCTATATGGGAAGAAAAGTCGGAGCGGATTATTCCAAAACAGCCACGCTCTCCTTTACGGCGGCCAGCAATAACTTCGAGCTTGCCATTGCCGTAGCCGTAGCGGTGTTCGGCATCGACTCCGGCGAAGCCTTTGCAGCCGTAATCGGCCCGCTGGTCGAGGTTCCGGCCCTTATCGGCCTGGTGAACGTTTCGCTGTGGTTCAGAGAGAAATGGTTCGGAGGGGCCACTGCGGACTGAGCCTTTTTCAGGAGTCTGATCGATACTGGAAGCTTGCGGCTTTTTTATTATACTGTCATTCGCCCGGTTTTTTCTCACGTTATACGTGCCGATGACCCTCGTCCGGAATCCTGCCGGCGACGATGGCCGGGCTTGTAACCGATCAAGGAGCTGTAAATCTGATGTCTACTGAAATTCTCAGGCTCGAGGGCATCCGCAGGGAGCTGGAACTGTCGCGCGATGTGCGCCAGACCATCATTCCGAACCTTTCGATGGAGGTCATGGCTGGGGAGTTTGTCGCCATTACCGGGCCTTCGGGTTCCGGCAAGTCCACGCTGCTTTACATCATGGGAGGTCTCGATAAACCCAGTTTCGGCAAGGTGTGGCTTGACGGAGAGGAGATCACCGGAAAGGATGAAACCTCGATGACCCGGATCCGGAACGAAAAAATCGGTTTCATCTATCAGTTTCATTTTCTCCTGCCTGAGTTCAACGCCGTTGAAAATGTGAGCATGCCGATGATGATCAACGGACGGTTCAGCAAAAAGGAGATCCGGGAGCGGGCCATGAAACTGCTCGACACCGTGGGTCTGGAGAACAAGTACACCAACAAACCCAGTCAGCTTTCCGGCGGTCAGCAGCAGCGGGTTGCCATTGCACGGGCTCTTGCCAATGATCCGAAGGTCGTGCTTGGCGATGAGCCGACAGGCAATCTCGATTCGAAATCCGCTCGCAATGTCTATGAACTTTTCGATCGTCTCAACAGGGAACTGAACCAGACGTTTATTGTCGTTACGCACGACGAGGAGCTTGCCAACCGTGCAGGGAGAAGAATCCATCTCGTTGACGGCATGATAGAGAGCGATACCCTGCTCAAGAACGCGGCACTTTCCGTATAATGCGGTTGTAACCAAAACACTTTTCGTCGCTATGCCTTCCCCAGCGCTCCAACAGATTCGGAACTCCTATCCGCTCGTTTACAAGGCTTTCAGCGACCTCGATGACGGGGAGCGCCATCTGCAGCGAATCATGGAGCTTGACCGGTACTGGGAGGATCCTTCGGGAACGGCTTCCCGTGTCATCAGGCCAGGTTCGGAGCTGCCGGAGGGTGCGGCTGTGAGCGGGGAGTTCGATCTGATCTATGCAGGCGGCACCCTGAGCTTTCTGCATGCCGCGGTTATGGTGAAGCAGCATAACCGGAAGGTACTGGTGTTCGATCGTCATTTTCCTGCGCAGTCCACAAGGGACTGGAATATTTCACGTGATGAACTGCTGCGGCTTGCCGGAACGGGCGTGTTCAGCGAAGCCGAGCTCGATTCGGTGATCGTTCGCCGTTATACGTCCGGCTGGGTGGAGTTCCACAAACCTGACGGGAGCCAGAAACGGCTCTCCATGCAGCACGTGCTCGACTGTGCCGTGGACGCCGACCGGTTGCTCGGCATGGCCAAAGATCGTGTGCTGTCGGGACAGGAGAACAGCGTGCTTGACGGCATGAGCTTTTTGGCATGTTACCGGTTTCCCGATCATATCGTCGTCGAAGTCGAAGATCGCGGAGG
>JAAXXP010000023.1:0-9020 GCA_013334435.1 Chlorobiaceae bacterium
AATGGACGCCTTTACGCAGCTTATGGAAGCATGGGTATCCCCGTTCGCTTCACCGTATACCGATCTGCTCGCTTTTCACGGTCTGGAATACTTCAGCCGGTCGTTTCTGAAGGCCTGTTCGGACGGGGCTGCAGACCTGGCGGTACGCGGCGATATAGCCTATGCGGCGTTTCTTTCGGGCGCAGTGCTCGGCAATGCCGGACTCGGCATCGTTCACGGCTTCGCTTCGTCGGTGGGCGGGGCGTTCGACATTCCTCACGGAGTGCTCTGCGCAATGCTGCTTTCGGAAGCCACGCGGGAAAATATTCTGCGGCTGCAGCTTTCCGGATCCGGCAGTCATGCCCTGCGGAAATACGCCGCGGTCGGCCGGCTGCTCACGGGAAAGGCCGAAGCGGGCACCGAAGAGGGCTGCATGCTGCTGGTGCAGGAGCTTGAGAACTGGCAAAGTCTGCTCGATATTCCGCGGCTCGGCGCTTATGGTATCGGTGCGGGTGATGCGGGTCGCCTTGCCGGAGTGACGCGCAGCAAGAGCAATCCGGTCGACCTCGGGCCCGAGAGTCTTGAAAAAATCCTGCTCGCCTGCATATAGTTGCTTCGGGGATTTTTAATTCCTGCGCTGCCACCGATTCATTCCTTTTTGCGAAAGGGCATTTGATGTATATTGAGAGCGGCGTTATCAAACAGATGCCCGGTACGGAGCCGTTTTTCCGGCTGCGCATCGGGATGATCGAAGACAAAGCCTTCCCCCAACACGACAAAGGCTTTTATGAAATCAAGGATTCGGGTAATTCTGATTGCCGCCGCATCGGTGGCGATTGTTGTTGCAACTGCTGTTTTTTTTCAGCGGACGCAAAGTTCCGCAAGCTCCCTGAAAGCGGGGGAGCGTCTTTTTTACGAGCGGAACTATTCCAGGGCTCTTGCCGCCCTTTCGACTGCACATGCGAGAAATCCTGAAGAAGAGCGGGCTGCCTGGTATCTGTATCTGACCTATCTGCGCCTCGATCGGCAGAAAGAGGCTGATGCGCTGCTTGCGGATTTGAACCCGAACGGCATTCGAGACAGCGGCATTCTGGCCGAACTCGGCAATTACCATTATGAAAAGAAAGCATATGCCCAGGCCGCCCGCTGCTATGCCGGAAGCCTTTCTCTGGCCGAGAATCCCGCTGTCCGCCGCAGGTATGCGGAGACGCTTGTCTGGCAGAAGAGCTACAGCAGGGCGCTTGCCGAACTCGATCGTCTCCTGCGGAGCAACCCCTCCGACTGGCGGCTCCAGGAGCTCAGAGCCGACGTGCTTTCGTGGGACGGCCAGTATGTGAAGGCGCTCGGCAGGTACCGGGAACTCTGCCTTGCCGGCTATCACAGAGAGGCGATCCTCAAAAAAATGGCGCCGCTTCTCGGATACGCCGCAGCAGATTCAGCAGGAAAGGGTTTCGGCAGGGAGCTGCTCTCGGAAAAGAGCGGCGTCACTGACCCGGCGGAGCGCCCATCTGCCGGGAGCCCGGTGCATCATGCAGGAGGCTCTGAGGTCATCCCTTCCCGAATGTCATCCGTCCCGGATGCGGATCGCGGCAGGGGGCTTGCCGGTAAGGCATCCGTTTCCGGCATGTACCTGCATACTGAAGAGAGCGCAGTGAGGCTGCTCAAACGGCATCCTGACGACGAAGGGCTTTTGCGGAGGGCGATTTCGGCTCACGAGGCCGCAGGCCATCCGGAACAGGCCCTTGCACTGTATGAACGCCTTTTGACAAAGAGGCCGCACGATCCGGCATTGGCGACGGCGGCGGCAAGGACTTTTGCATGGGCGGGAAGGCTTGATCGCGCCCGGCAGCTTTACGGCGCAGTCATACGAGGCGGAAAGGCGACCGACGCGGCAAGGGCTGAATATGCAGAGGTGCTTTACCGGGACAGGGCTTACGGCGATGCTGCGGATCAGTACCGGGAGCTGTGGAAAAAAGGGGCGCTCAAAAGCAAGCAGGCGCTCGACTACTCCCGCGCGCTTATCTCCCTCAGGGAGTATGCGGCGGCATCGGGCGTTCTCGAAGAGCTTCAGCGGCGTGAGCCGGAAAATTCGGGCGTCATCGAGGCCAGGGCCGATCTGGCATTCGCGCTCCGGGAATACGACCGGGCGGAGCGGCTTTACGGCACTCTGATTCAGGCAAGGCCGCAGGACCCCGTGCCTTACGGCAGGCTTGCCGATATCGCCATGGCAAGGCACGATTATCCGAAAGCGCTCGGCATCAGCCGGGACATGCTCCGGAAGTTTCCTTCCAGCGAGAATGCCCTGCTGAACATCGCCCGCATATCGAGCTGGCAGAGGGACTACAGCACCTCTCTGGAGTATTACGACAGGCTTCTCGGGTCGGTTCATGCCAGCTCCCGCCATTACCGGGAAAAAGCGAGGGTTCTCGGATGGATGAGGGCATACGGGAGATCACTTCGCCTCTACCGGGAGGCGGTTTCCCGGTATCCGGAGGATTCCGCTCTCAGGGCCGAGTCGGAGGCCAAGAAGCACTACTACAGGAACGCCTACCGCAGCTCCGTCAGGGCATACAGGAGCTGGCTGCTTGCCGAACCGCACCATCCCGAGGCGCTTTTCGACCTCGGGCAGCTCTACATGCAGCAGCAGCGATGGAGGGAAGCCGCGCAAACCTATGACGCGCTGCTTGCCGATATGCCCGATCACCGGCAGGCGGCAACCGTAAGAAAAAAAATCGATGTTCTTTCTTCCCTCAGGAGGCTTGAAAGCGGTGCCGAATATTTCAGCGCAAAGAGTGCCAGTCGTCTTACCGACGTGAACTGGACCGGCCTGCGCACGGCTCTGTACATGCCCATCAGGGACCGGGTTTCGGTATTTGTGAAGTTCGACCGGAAGGACTACCGTTTCGAATCAGGACGGCATACCCCGTTCAGCAACGCCCTTACGGCAGGGGTGGAATACCGCAACCGGCCGGATATCATGCTGCGGGCCGCATACGGATTCAAGCAGAACTCCGGAGATCTCAGGGACAGTCATACCGGCAGCATCGAAGCCGAAAGCATGCCGCTCGACAACCTTCATTTCGATCTTGCGTTCCGGCGCGAGGAGGTGATCGAGAATTATGAAACATTCAGCAGCCATCTTCAGAAAAGCCGGTGGCAGGGCAGGGTGCTCTACGACGGCTTCCGGCGCTGGAATGCCGGCGCTGATTATGCTCTCGACCGTTATTCCGACGGCAACAGCAGGACAAACATCGGAGCCGATGTCACCGCGCATCTTTTCTATGAACCTACACGCCTGAGCGTGAGCTACCGCTGGCAGAACTACGGTTTCAGCGACAGGAGCGGGGTGTACTTCTCGCCGGAATCGTTCACCACCCATACGTTTGGTCTGGAGTGGCAGCATTTCCTGAATGACGAAGAGCTCTACCGCGGCACAAACGACACCTACTACAGTGCGGCGTACCGGGTGAGTCTCGAACCGGGCAGCAGCCTCTCCCACCATGTCGAGGCCGGCGTATACCGCGACTGGAACAGCCGTTTATCCACCTCCCTGCAGTACCAGCATACATGGAACAGCAAAGAGGCGGTCTACGAGGACGACAGGCTCTCAGCCCAGGCTCAGTGGCATTTTTAGGTAACGCTTCTTAACGCTACGTTTGCGATGCAGCAGAAAAAAAATTTCAGGATTCTCGCGGCCCAGGTGGTTGTGCTGCTTGTTGCCGTCACCATCTACGTGCTCGCGCGAGCCTGGTTTCTCTACCATGCCCGTTTCGATACCTTCGAACGGGTTTTCAGCATCGTGTTTCTGCTTTCGGAACTCTTCATCATGTTTCATGCCTTCGGTTTTTTTTCGAACCTCGTCAGCGAAAGCCGCAAGCATGAACCTTCTCCGCAGGCGGAGCCCGGTCAGGACGCTTCGGTTGCCATCCTCATCCCGGCAAGGCACGAACCGAAACAGGTTGTCGAAAATACCCTGCTTACCTGTATGGGTCTGGCATACCCCAACAAGCGGGTTTATCTGCTGGATGACTCGTCCATCGAAAGTTACAAGCAGGAAGCAAGGGAGCTTGCCGAACGATACGACATTACGCTTTTCACCCGGGCCGACAACAGGGGTGCGAAAGCCGGATTGATCAACGACGTGCTGAAAACCCTTACGGAAAAGTATATCGCCGTATTCGACGCCGACCAGAATCCCATGCCGGGATTCCTGAGAAAAGTGCTGCCTTTCCTGGAAGCCGACGATCGTCTCTCCTTCGTCCAGACGCCGCAGTTCTACTCCAATACCGACGCCAGCCGGGTTGCGCTGATCTCGAACGTTCAGCAGGCGGTGTTTTTCGAGTACGTCTGCGAGGGAAAATCGTCGAAAGAGTCGATGTTCTGCTGCGGCACCAACGTGGTGATACGGCGCAGCGCGCTTGAAGATGTGGGGGGATTCGACGAACAGACCGTTACCGAGGATGTCGCCACAACGCTGAAACTGCACCGGAAAGGGTGGAAGTCCCTTTACTACAACAAGGCTTACACCTTCGGCATGGCGCCTGAGGATCTCGGCTCGTACTTCAAGCAGCAGAACCGTTGGGCGATGGGCAACGTCCAGCTTTTCAGGAAGCTTGTCGTCCTGTTTTTCACCGACATCAGGGTGCTCAAACCCGTGCAGTGGTTCGAATACGCCATAACCTCGACCTACTATTTTATCGGATGGGCCTACCTGTTTCTCCTGGCCGGTCCGATTCTCTACACCTTTTTCAATGTTCCCTCCTATTTCATGGACCCGTCGGTCTACGTACTGACCTTTGTGCCGTATTTCATGCTTTCGCTTCTGGTTTACTATTCGAGCATGGAAAAGAGAAACTATTCCACGATCAACGTTTTCAGGGCACAGATGCTGAGTCTCATGACCATACCGGTTTACATCAGGGCTTCGGTGTCCGGCCTGCTGAATGTCGGAAAAGGATTTCAGGTGACGCCAAAGGACGGAGCGAAAACCGTTCCGCTCCGGGTGCTCTGGCCCCAGCTTCTTTTGTGGGGCGTGCATGTTTCCGCCCTGACGTGGGGGATCCTCAGGCTTTATTACGAGCAGAACGTTTCCCTTCTCATGAACGTTTTCTGGATTGGTTTCCATTGTTTCATGTTCAGCGGAATCTTTTACTTCAACCGTGAATGAAGGTGTTTATTCTTTTGCTGTTTTTCATGGCGTTTCAGCTTTCGATGGTCAACTGTTGTGCGGCTCCTCCGAGCCCTTCGGAGATTGTACGGGGTTCCTGGGAGCATTACCGCCAGGCCTTTATCAGGGAGGGACGGGTGGTGCGCCCAGGGAACGGCAACGATACCGTTTCAGAGGGTGAGGCTTATGCCATGCTTCGGTCCGTGCTCATGGACGACAGGAAGACCTTTGACGAATGCCTTGCATGGACCGAATCCCATCTTTCCCGCAAAACAACCCATGGAGACAGGTTGCTTGCCTGGCATTATGAAAACGGCCAGGTTACCGATTCCACCGCCGCTTCGGACGCAGACATCGACTACGCCTTCAGTCTTGTTCTTGCATCGCGGACCTGGAAGGATGGAAGCTATCTCGATCTTGCCCGGGAGGTGCTCCAGAGCATCCTCATGCACGAAACCGCCGAAGGTGAAGGCCGGCTCTATCTGCTGCCCTGGCCTGGAGCTGCCGGCGCACTTCCGGATACGCTGCCCCAGAACCCGTCCTACTATGCTCCGTCGCACTTCAGGACTTTTTACGAAGTCAGCGGCGACAAACGCTGGCTTGAGCTTGCCGACACCGGCTATTACCTGATCGGACGTCTTCAGGAATCCTTCAACGGAGCCAAAGGGTGCGGACTCGTGCCGGACTGGTGCGCCGTCGATCTGCAGGGGAACATAGCACCGCTTCCCGGAAAATCGTCGATCTACGGCTGGGAGTCGGTCAGGGTTCCACTCAGGGTTGCCGCAGACTACCAGATCAGCGGCGACAGCCGCGCCCTGGGCGTTCTTCGGCGTTTCGGTGCGTTTTTCGACCGTGAGTTCAGCCGGAACGGCAGGATTTTTTCCGAATATGCCTGTGACGGCAGAGCCGTTGGGACCTTTGAAAACGCACTGTTCTACAGTGCAGCCTATGCCGCTCTCCGTTCGTCCGGTTTTCAATCGGCTTCCGCCGTCCTCGGGCGTCTCCGGGGATATGTCCGTCAGGATGGCGCGCAATGCTGGTATCAGGATCGCGACGACTATTATGTCAACAGTCTGGCATGGCTTGTAGAGTATCACCACATGAAAAAGCCCTGAAGCATATATCCGAGGTCTGAAAACAGGCGTCCCGGGGGGTCCCCGTGAAAGGCGGATGTCTTTACCTCTCCGGAATCAGATGTCAGGGTGCTTGTTGTGTTTTTATTGTTTGGCATGGAAGTTGCTGATTCTATCTGTAAAGGCGACAGCAAACCCCAACCCCAAACGGATAGAAGCCATGTCACAGCAATACAAAAACATACTGGACTCCCTCAATGCCATGGGCCTTTATGCCAAGCATGTCAAGAGCACCCTTGAATTTTCCGGACTTGAGGAGGACTCCCGCAGGCAGATAGCGGTCATTCTCGAATCGATGTACGAAGAGTCGTGCCGTCAGGAGAGAGCTTTCAAACAGGCTCTCGCGCACTGAAAGCAACAGAAAACCCCTCGCTCCCGAGGGGTTTTCTGTTGCTTTCAGCTTTTTTTTCAATCAGATAGTAATGCCCGATTGCTGATACAGCCGTATCAGATCGAGTCAGTTGTCTTATATAAGACCAGTTTTATCCGCTTCCTTTCGTTCCGGTTTCAGCCATTTTCATGATTGCATGGGTAATGATTTGTCTGGCACGGGATTTGATGATGATTATATAAAAGCAGAAACAACCCCAAGAAAACGGAGCCGGAAATGTTAAGCAAGGAAATGTATCAGGATTACTTCGAACAGATTCTCGATGTACGGGCAAGACTTATTGCGCAGGCATCTGAAATCGTCAGCGAGGCGGATGACGAGGCGGTACAGGAAGTTGTCAGGAATATCGCGGCATTCGGAGAGCGCCAGCTTTCGATGGCAGAGGAGCTGAGCCGTCTTCTGCATGCGGCCTGAGAGGGAGATGGACGGCGGCAGGAGCCTGAAACAGTTTAGCTGTTCAGGCGACCTGCCGTTGATCTTCTGTGGCTGAATTCCGCTCCCGATCCGGATGAGGTGAGGTATTTGCTCAGATGCTCCGTTTACTTTTCCGCTTCGAAACGGGACCTGACTTTGGCGACCAGCTGCTTTTCGGTCATACGGTCGCAGGCTTCAACTGCCGTGACTTTCCCGCCAGGCCGATGGACTTTTGCGATCTCTGCGGCAAGTTCCTTTTTCGCCTCGCCGGGGCCGAAAATCCAAATGGTATCGGCACCCCCGAGCAGGGCGATGACCTTTTTGTAGAACGCATGGTACTGGTGCATTCTGCTCTCTTCCGAACTCTTTTCCATTCCAACAGCCTGGGCGACCGACGTGCCTCCCGATTTCCAGCCTCCGGACGGCTTGAAATGGCTTTCAGCCCCGGACTGCAGATGCTGTACGGAGGTGTTTTCGCCTTCAACGGAAACCAGAATGGCTTCCCTGTGGTCGATCCATATACCGGTATGTTTTTTCATGGCTTCGTTCCTTCGGTTGCTGCAGTTGCTAAAGGATACCTCCACACTTCAATATACGGTGCTTTTGTGCCTATTGTCTTGTAGACCACCACTCTTCTCCGTAGTTGTAGAAAAGTTCCTCGCCTTTACGTATGTCGCGCAGGGCATAAATGACGAGTTCCGGCCCGAGAGAGGTTTCCTCGAGGTAGTAGGCCACATTCGGAGTGGAGGAGTGGTTGAACAGCATGCCGTTACCCATGGCGACAAGGCGTTTCTTCTCATCGCTTCCGTAAAAGACGTAGTTGAGCAGCTCCCCCCCGACATCCCTGTCGGTCACCTCCAGCGCCGGACAGCGTTCGACGGTAGCCCCCTCCCTGATGTTTTTCAGCGCAAAAGCCCCACGTCCGGCAACCGTTGACTGAGCAATGCCGATCGGCCTGTCACCGGCGCTTCCGGTACGGGCTTTCAGGAGAAAGCCGATCGCGATGCCGGCAAGAAGCCCTGTGCCGAGCAGGGCGGAAAAAAGGAGGTACTGATTTTCCATCATAGGTTTTCTGGTGTGCCGAAGTACGCAATGTTACGAAAAAATGGCGATTTCCGGAGGTGATGCGCGCTCTTCATTATTTACGGGAGTTTTTGACCGGTCACACGGCTCCGATCTGAAGGACCTCATTGCCCGTCAATTTTCAGAGGCGGCCCTGGCATTAAAGGCATCGGAATCATCTGCTTTCTTTTCTGGTTGTACATTTCTGACCGAAACCATTATGCTGAGTGTCGATGAAGCCTTTTACCGTTTTACGTTATCTCTGGGCGTTGCCCAATACGGCTCTCGGATTGCTGCTGCTGCCGCCTGCGCTTGTTTCTGGAGGCAGGATAAAACGGATCGGGGGTGTGCTGGAAATCAGCGGCAGGGCGCCGGCATGGGTGCTCGAACGCATTCCCTTCGCCGGACCGGCTGCCGCTCTGACGCTGGGCCATGTGGTGCTCGGCTGCAGCGAGGATGTTCTTGAACGGTGGCGGAGTCATGAGCTGATCCATGTGCGGCAGTACGAGCGGTGGGGTCCTTTTTTTATTCCCGCCTATATGTTCAGTTCTCTTTCCGCCCGTCTGAAAGGGAAGGACGGCTATCTTGCCAACCGTTTCGAAGCTGAAGCTTTTCTGCGTCAACGGGACGTCACCTGAGGATGGCAGCACGCACTGCAACGCCTCAGGCTGTCCTGAAGGATAAGAAAAGGCAAGCCGCAGGGATCATCACCTGAACCAGATCGATTCGGGGTATCGCTCGTGCAGGTTTCTGTCGAGACCGAGCCAGTGGCCGGAGGGCAGAATCATCATCAGTACCGAAAAAATCATGAAGGGTGGCAGGGTGAGGTTGTAGAATCCTCCTGCCGCGAAATTCAGCACCATGAACAGGGCGA
>JAAXXP010000023.1:9120-23831 GCA_013334435.1 Chlorobiaceae bacterium
TTTCTGTCGAGACCGAGCCAGTGGCCGGAGGGCAGAATCATCATCAGTACCGAAAAAATCATGAAGGGTGGCAGGGTGAGGTTGTAGAATCCTCCTGCCGCGAAATTCAGCACCATGAACAGGGCGAAGGCCGCATTTGCCCGCACGGTAAGTCCCAGGGCAAGGCATACCCCGATGATCAGTTCCCCAATGGTGACGATCCATGCTATCGGCAAGGCCAGCGGAATGGCGAAGTGTTCGAGATAGATGGTCTGAAAGTCGTTCAGTGGCGGAGGAGCGTAGAGACGCTCTGTGAAAAAACCGAACATCTTGTCGGTCCACAGCCACCCCCGGGTAAGTTTGTGCCAGAAACCGTAGAGAAAGAAGATCGCGAAAATATAGCGTCCGACAAGGAACATCACGATGCCTGCGGCTTGCAGCGGATGTGCCTTCATGTCTTCCCGCGTCAGGGTAAAGGTACTCATACTACCGTTTTTAAAGCGTTTATCAAAACAGTCCAATATACGAATTTCCTGGAAGTCAAGCTATTGGGGAGACAGGAGACGGTGGGTAGTAGGCAGTGAGCGGTAGGCGGGAGGCAGTAGGCGGTGGGCGGTGGCGGTTGGGAGTTGTCGGAAATCCAGAATCCAGTCTGCCGGCCCACTGCTTACCGCCTACGTTTTTCACTCACATCAGATTCTGCGGATCGACGTCGATGGTTACCGAGAGCTTTGCGGTGCGGTAGAGCGCGTGGAGCGCGTCGATCTGGTGATGGATGAACGCGGGGGAGAGTTTTCCGGCAAGAATTTTTGCAAGCAGCTGATAGCGGTACCGCCCGTTCAGCCTGGCGATGCCTGCCGGGGCGGGGCCGAGCAGTACGGCCTTGTCCGGCGGCAGGTGGGCCTCAAGCTGTTTTTTGAAGGAGAGGGCCGCCTCTTCGGCATGATGTTCTTCGGTGGAAGAGAATTCGAATTTAACCAGTCTTGCGGCGGGCGGATAGCGGAGCATGGTTCTCAGGGCCATTTCCCGTTCGAAGAACTTTTCGTAGTTCCCTTCCAGCAGAGCCCGGAAAACCTCGCTCTCGCTTTTGTAGACCTGAAGATAGACTTCGCCTGGAATTGCGGCTCTTCCTGCCCGGCCTGAAACCTGGGTCAGGAGGGAGTACATGCGTTCGGCGGCTCTGAAATCGGGGAGGTTCAGCCCGATATCGGCCATCAGGACTCCCACGAGGGTTACGTCGGGGAAATCGAGCCCTTTTGCAACCATCTGCGTGCCGAGCAGGATGCGGGATTTTTTTTCGTGAAACGCTTTCAGGATGCGGCCGTGCGATCCTTTCGCCGAAGTGGTGTCGATGTCCATTCGGAGAATGTTTTCTTCGGGAAAGAGGGTTTTCAGCTCCTCCTCGATCCGTTCCGTGCCGCTGCTTTTGTAGAAAAGGCTGCCGGAGCCGCACTTGCCGCATTTTTCCGTAAAAAGCTCGGTATGGCCGCAGTAGTGGCACCGCAGCTGCATTCCTGTGGAGTGGTAAACCAGGGGGATGTTGCAGTGAGGGCATTCGGGTGTATGTCCGCAGTCGAGGCAGAAGACGCTTCCTGCAAAACCGCGCCGGTTCTGCAGCAGGATAACCTGTTCGTTTTTTTCGATCCGCTTCCTGATTTCGCGGAAGAGCCGGTCGGATATCGAGGCCGAAGCCTTTGGCGCTTCACGCATCGAGATCAGGGTGACGAGCGGCATGGAGGCTCCGTCGATCCTTTCCGGGAGGCGGATCATGCGGTATTTGCCGTTTTTGGCGTTGTGGTACGATTCGAATGAGGGCGTCGCCGAGCCGAGCACGCAAACGGCGCCTTCAAGCATGGCCCTCATGACGGCGGTATCCCTGGCATGGTAGCGCGGGTTCCGGTCCTGCTTGTACGCTCCGTCGTGCTCTTCGTCGACGATGATCGCTCCCACGTTGTCGAGCGGGGCGAAAATGGTCGAGCGCGCGCCGAGCGCGATTTTTGTCCGGCCACTCCTGAGACTGTGCCAGGCGTCGTACTTCTCCTGATCGCTCATGGCACTGTGCAGAATGGTTATGTCGTCATGGAAGTGATGGCGGAAGCGACCTGCGGTCTGGGGAGTGAGGGATATTTCCGGAACAAGAACAATGGCGGTTTTGCCGCCGGCAATCACTTTTTTCAGCAGTTCGATGTAGATCAGTGTTTTGCCGCTTCCGGTCACTCCGTAGAGCAGGAACGCCCCGAAGCTCTCCTGCTCTACGGCCTGGCCGAGAATATCGAGAGCCCCGCTCTGGGCGTCGGTAAGGCGTTGCGGCTTTTTGGGGGTTTCCGAGTAGGTGTTCCGGAAATTGCTTCTTATATCGACCGCCGTTTTTTCGGCAATTCCTTTTTTGACCAGTTCGTTGAGGAGCGCCGGAGAAAACCCGAGGGTTTCGGCGAAACCGTCCTGATCTCCGAGTGCCGCCAGAGCCCTGAACGCTTCGAGCTGCCTTGGCGCGCTGACCAGAAGCTCTTCCGGGTTGCCTGGCGGCGCAGCGGCGGCTCTGTATGCGGTTTTCTGTTTCGGCCGGGTTGTGGCGAATTTTTTTTTCAGGATGATATAGCCGCCTTTTTCCAGTTCGGAGAGCGTTCCGAAAAGCTGCTTTCTGCCCAGCCTTTTCTGAAGCTGGCGCACGGTGAGTCTCTTTTCTTCGGAGAGCAGCTGCAGGATCGCGCGGCGTAGCGGTGTGCTGACGGTTTTCTGTTCGGAGGGCTTCAGCTCGAAGCTGTTGAGTTCGACCACGTCGTGAACGGTGGTCCGGATTGCTGCAGGAAGGGAGGCGATGACCGTATCGAGGGGCATGGTGAGATAGTAATCGGCCATCCAGCGCGCGAGCCTGAGCTGCTGGCGGCGCAGCACCGGTTCTCCTCCGTAGAGAAGGTCAGCTATGAACGGCCCGGCGTCGCCGTCGCTTTTTTCCGGGGAAAGCTCCAGAACGTACCCGGGGTAAAGCGTTTCCCTTCCGTTCCGTAAATTCACCAGCACCATGCTTCCGGCCTGTATCTCCTTTTCAAGCCCGTCCGGAACCGGAAGCGTTACGGATTCGCCCCTGAAAAGCCTGTCGATAACGAGGAGTGCCTGCATAGCGCGTAAAGAAAAAAGTCAGTGGCTGCCACTGACTTTTTATGTTCGAATTTGACTTGCGGTCAGATCAGCAGGATGAAAGCGCTTCCAGAATCCGGTCCCTGATCTCTTCAACGCTGCCGGTTCCTTTCACTTTCCGGTACTTCGGCGCATTCTCTTCTCCGTCCGCCGCCCAGCCGCTGTAATACTCGATAAGCGGTGCGGTCTGGCTGTGGTAAATTTCCAGGCGTTTTTTTACGGTTTCTTCCCGGTCGTCCTCTCTCTGTACAAGCGGTTCTCCGGTTTCATCGTCGAGGCCAGCCTCTTTCGGAGGGTTGAACTGGATATGGTAGGATCGGCCTGAAGCAGGATGGATCCGCCTTCCGCTCATGCGGGTAATGATTTCAGAGTCGTCCACATCGATTTCAACGACCTGATTGATCCTTATGCCGTCTTTCTTCAGGGATTCCGCCTGCGCAAGCGTACGGGGAAATCCGTCAAAAAGGCATCCGTTCAGGCAGTCGGACTGCTCCAGACGTTCCTTGACGAGCGCAAGGATGATGTCGTCCGAAACGAGCTGTCCTGCATCCATTACCTTCTTGGCTTGAAGACCTACCGGCGTTTCAGCTTTAACAGCAGCCCTGAGCATGTCTCCAGTAGAAATCTGGGGGATGTTCAAAGCTTTTGAAATGAAGTTCGCCTGCGTTCCTTTTCCGGCTCCGGGAGCCCCCAGTAAAATAATTCTCATCAAAAGCTGCTTAGGTGGTTTTTTTGGTGATAATCGTGAATTTCGGCTTGGACGGCTTTGCCTCGGATGCCTCAGTTTCCGTTTCCGCAGCTGCAGGGGTCGTTCCGTTCTGCTCGGCAGGCTTTTCCGATGACGGTTGGACGGCATCGCTTTTTGAGCCCATTGTCAACGGTATGGACTGAACAGGACTTTTTTTCCTGAATTCGATTGATTTCGCCTTGGGCGAACCGTCGGGTTTTTTCTGGTTCTGCAGCCTGGCCTCGTCGAAAATCTGCTGGAAGGCCGCCGTCGCGCCCCTGGGATCTACAGAACGGTAGAGGTAGTCCTCCTCATTGATGATTTTTTTTCTGAATTCGAAATCCAGCGCTCCAAGCAGCATCCTGATGACTCTGCGGCTTTCGCCGAGATCGCCTTTCGATTCGATATTAGTCAGCGCCTTGGCGTTGACGGTGGTGATCAGGCGGCCGTTTACATCCTTTTCCTCATGGAGTCCGAAGGTGACATCGATTTTCATGCCGAGCAGGGCAAAGGAAAATACCTCGGCCCGAATGACCCGCATGCCTCCGACCGCCGTTTTTTCATGCTTGAAATTCCATCCTACCCACCGGTCGATCTTGTCGACGATGAACTCCGAAACCTCCTGGGCGGGAAGTTCATACCTGCGAACCTTCAGTTCGTTGAAAACAGGCGTTTCCGAAGTGTGCGTGGCATTGCCGGTCAAGCCGTGATAGGCTTTGGCGAACTCCGTTTTGAAAGGAATGAAATCTGTCAAATCCATGGTTGTTGAGCCGGTTAGATAATTAATACGGTTCTTCCGGGATATGCGGCCCTCTTTCTGCGGCAAGTTGACCGCATGCGGCATCGATGGTCGCTCCCTGACTTTTTCTGACAGTTACCTGAAGCCCTGAATCAAGAAGAGAGCGCATGAAGAGCTCTCTGGTTCCGGCATAAACAGGCTTGAACTTAATATTAACGATTGCATTATAATCAATCAAATTAATTTTACAGAAAAGGCTTTTTGCGAATTTCGCGAGAGCCCTGGCGTCCTCCGGGCTGTCGTTGATCCCGTCGAGCAGCATATAGACAAGGGTGACCTGCTGCCCGGTTTTTCTGCTGTATTCCGAGAGTGCCCGCTTCAATTCGTCGAGCGGGTAGTCGCGTGCGACAGGTATCATGGACTCCCGTTTCTCCTGGATTGCGGCATGCAGCGAGACGGCCAGTTTGGTTTTTACCGACGCTTCTCCGAGAAGGCGGATTTCCGGCGTCAGGCCAACGGTGGAGAGCGTTATTTTGCGCTGCGGCAGACTGAAGCGGTAGTGCTGGTCGGTCAGGGTCTGAACGGCGTCAAGGACATTGGTCATATTGAGCAGCGGTTCGCCCATGCCCATGAAGACCACATTGGTTATTTTTTTCGTCTCCCCGTACCGTTCAGCAAGAAAATCGTTGAGCAGGAACACCTGATCGGTTATCTCTCCGGGGGAGAGGTTCCTCCTGAAACCCATCCTGCCTGTTGCGCAGAAGGTGCAGTTGAGCGGACAGCCGGCCTGTGAGGAAATGCAGGCGGTTATTCTGTTGGCTGAGGGTATGAGCACCGATTCCACGGACTGGCCGTCCGGCATGCTTACCAGAAATTTCGTCGTCGGCATCTCCGGACCGGCGACGGATTCCTCCCGGTGTTCGTCCAGGGTCGCCTCCCTGACGGCGTAGAGGGAAGATAGCCGCCGGCGCAGCGCAAGACTCAGGATCGTTATGTCGTCCATGTTTGCGGAGCGGTGACTGAACAGCCACTGGTGGATCTGCGAGGCACGGTATGCCGGTTCGCCGAGAGATGAAACCACCTCTCTCAGTCCGGTTCTGGTCAGGTCCTTGATGTTTGGAAGTATCGGCTGCATGGGTTGCATTAAAACAGGGAAAAAGGGTGCTCGAAGTACTTGTTTGCCGGTAACGGCCGGCACTGATTTGCTTGTAATCGGTAAAAAAGGTTTTTTTTTGTCTGAAATAGGCTTAAAGGGATTTTGGAAAAAAAGAGTAAATCATTATAGTGATTTTAGTGAGCTTCTGATGGCGCTCATCATGTTGTCGTCGGGCAGGAGACCAATTCATAATCGTAAGTAAATTATTTTAAAACTCCCCCATTCGAGTATCATGAGTGCAAAAAACGGGAATGATGTCAGCTATGACCATCAATTGCTCGACAAGGTAATACATGCCCGCATACGTTTTGCCGCTCTTGCATATCTTCATGCGGCGCATCAGGCCTCGTTCGTCGAGATCCGTGATCAGATAAGGGCGACCGACGGTAATCTCAGTGTCCATATGAGGAAGCTGGAGTCGGCAGGCTATATAAGCTGCGACAAGGAGTTTCAGGCACGCAAGCCTCAGACAATCTACAGCATAACATCGGTTGGCAGGGAGGCTTTTTCGAACTACAAAAATCTCCTCGGTTCTTTTTTCGGAGAAGAGACCGTTTTTCAGCCCGCCTGAAGTCATCCGTTCAAAAGCCGCTCTTTATTTTTTCCTTACAGGGAAAAGTAATAGATTAAGTTCTTTTGTTAAAGTTATAGGAAACGGATGATACTACCGGGTTACGGGCGCAAGCTTGATTTGAAGGAATGGTCTCCTGTTGTAGAGGTTTTGCTTGAAGGTCGTCATTTTGTGCTGACGACTCATGAAAATTCCGACGGTGACGGTCTTGGCAGTGAAGTCGCCCTTGCGCTGGTACTCAGGGCGCTCGGTCGTGAAGTATCGATTGTCAATCCCACGGAGGTTCCCCCCAATTACATTTTTCTGAAAGAGGCCGGAGATATCGTGCTTTTCAACGACCGCGACGAGGAGGCCATTCAGAGCCTTTCGCTTTGCGATGTCGTTGTCGTGCTCGATGCCAACCTCGGAGACCGCATGGGTTCACTGAGGCCGCATGTCCAGTTTGCGCGGGAGCTGGGGGCGCTTAAGGTAGTCTGTATCGACCATCATCTCGATCCCGAGGATTTTGCCGATGTTATGGTCTGCGAGCAGTATGCGTCTTCCACCGGCGAACTGGTATACGATCTCATCAGGGCTATCGAGGAAAAGACGGGCAGGTCGCTCATTTCGCCGCAGGTCGCCGAGGCGCTCTATACCGCGGTCATGACCGATACCGGTTCATTCAGGTTTCCCAAGAGCACGCCCTATGTTTATCGGCTTGCCGGCGATCTTGTCGACAAGGGCGCCGATCCGTCGGTGATCTACGACAGGGTGTACAACTCGCTGACACCGCAGGCGCTGAAACTGCTGGGCGCATCCCTGAGCGCCATCACGATACACGACGACGGAAAGATCGCTTCGCTTTTCATTTCGCAGGAGATGATGAAGGCGACAGGCAGCAAACTGTTTGATACCGATCTGATCATTAAATATCTTCTGAGTGTGCCCTCGGTGCTCATTGCCGTGCTCATGGTGGAGATGCATGACGGAAGGATCAAGGCCAGTTTCCGTTCGAGGGGCAGCATCTTTGTAAACCAGCTGGCCAAGCGTTACGGCGGCGGAGGCCATATGAACGCAGCAGGGTGCCTCCTGCAGTATTCGGCTGAACGGGCACGCAAGGCCATACCCGATGATGTCAGGGCTTTTCTGAAAAAACAGGATATCTGATTACACTGAAAGACAAACGAACACTCCTTTTATGAACATATCCGCAACAGCCACTCCTGTCCGGAAAATCGGCACCGCTCTTCTTGTCGTTCCCTTTACCGGCGCTTCGCTTAAAAAAAACGGTTCGGCGCTGCTCTCCGACATGGGATTCGATGACGGGGTCATGGAGGATTTCAAGGCTGAAAACGGCCAGATGGCGTTTCTGTACGGAAGTACCGGAAAGACCGCCGCCCGGCGTGTCGTCCTGCTCGGATTAGGTGAGGGCAGGAAACTCGATGATTACCGGAAAGCGGGGGCCCTGCTTGCAGCAAAAGCCGTCGAAATGAAGGTCGGATCGCTGGCGGTCGATATGACTGCCGTCAAGACCTTTGCGGCATCGGCCAAAACCTCGGCGCAGACTGTGGTTTCGGCGTTCATCGAGGGGTGCATTTTCGGTTCCTACCGTTTCGACCGCCTGAAAAGCGACAAGCTTAAAAAGAAGAAGGACAGGGACGATAAAAAGAGGGATATTGCCGAACTGGTTCTGAGATCCGATACGGCGCAGCTTGCCGCTCTTGAAGAGGGTTTCGCTGCAGGCCTGATTACCGGTTCCTGCCAGAATATGGCCAGAGATCTGGTGAATCTTCCCGGAAACATGCTCCAGGCCGAGGATATCTCCCGTGCTGCCCTGGATTCCGGTGCAAGGGGAGGCTACGAGGTCAGGGTATTCGGAAAGGAGGAGATCGAAGCTCTCGGCATGGGCGGTCTGCTTGCGGTGAACAAGGGCAGTCAGCATCCCCCGACTTTTACCGTACTGGAATACAACCCGGCAGGAAAAGCTTCCAGGACTGTCGCGCTTGTCGGCAAGGGCGTCACCTTCGACTCCGGAGGAATTTCCCTGAAACCCTCCGAAGGCATGGGTGAAATGAAATCCGATATGGCCGGTGCTGCTTCGGTTATCGGCGCCATTGAAGCTGCAGCCCTCCTCAGGCTGCCTGTTCGGGTTATCGGTCTTGTTCCCGCTACCGACAACATGCCGAGCGGCTCCGCCCTGAAACCCGGTGACGTCATCACGACCTATTCCGGCATTACCGTCGAGGTCGGCAATACCGATGCCGAAGGCCGGCTTATTCTTGCCGATGCCCTCACCTATGCGAAAAAACAGTACAACCCCGACATCATCATCGATCTTGCCACGCTTACGGGAGCCTGCATCGTAGCTCTCGGCTATTCCGTCGCCGGTCTTTTCAGCAACAGCGACAGGCTTGCCGAGGATATCTGCGAAGCCGGGCAGCGTACGGGGGAGAAAGTATGGCGCATGCCGCTCTGGGAAGAGTATGACGAAATGATCAAGTCCGATGTCGCCGATGTCAGCAATCTCGGAGCCAGAGGCGCCGGTTCGGTAACCGCCGCCAAATTTCTCGAGAAGTTTACCGACGGCCACAGGAAATGGGCGCATATCGATATTGCAGGACCGTCATTCGCTTCCGGCAAGGGTGGCGCGAAAGTCTCCGGTGGAACGGGTTTCGGCGTCAGACTGATCGTCGATCTCCTGAAAACCTGGTCGTAAAGGGAACTGCCTGGAGAATGATCTGTTCATAAAACGTTAACGCTCATGACGCTGCCGCAACGGAATCCGGTTGTTATTGTCCCTGGCGTGCTTTTCTGGGACGGCCTCTACGAGGTGATGCGCGATGCGCTGTCCGAATACATGCCGAAAGAGAAAATCGCCATAGCGCCGGTGAGTTTTCTTGACTGGGTCGGTTTTCCACCCTCGCCCGAACGTTCCACCAACAGGGTGATGGCGGCAATCGACCGCTCGGTACGCGTTTTGCAGAAGCGGTTTCCGGGAGAACCGGTAACGATTGTCGCGCACAGCGGCGGAGGCACCGTCGCCATGATCTATCTTCTGGAAAAACCCTTTCAGGGAGAGGTCTATCATCCTGGCGAGTCTGTCGGAAAGCTCGTGACGCTCGGTACTCCCTTTCATACGCATGAGCATTATGCGAAAATCAAGACGGATTTTATTTTCAGGCATCTCGACAGGGACTTTTTTTCCCGAAAAGAGGTCGTATCCATCGTGAGCGACCAGTATCCGGGTAATCTGCACGGCAGTGTTCTTGAAAAGATGTGTTTCATGTTCTATAAAAGTGTTGCCGAAGACGGTCAGGTTTCCGGAGACGGCATCGTTCCCGCAGGGAGCTGTTTTCTTGAAGGTGCGCACAATGTGACCATTCCGCATGTCGAGCATCTTCCTACACCGCATACCAGATGGTATGGCACAAAAGAAGGGATTGAACAATGGATTCAATGGCTGTAAGGCATAAAGGGGGCAGGCCTGCCGCAGTGCTGGCGTTTATGGCGCTGTTGCTGTTTCTTTCGGGATGCGACCGTTCGGCAAAGCCGGAAGAGGACCCGCAGCAGCAGCATATGGAATCCATGATGGCCATTCTGACGCAGGTGCAGAAAAATCTGGTGCGCATTCAGCAGAAGGAGGCTGTCGTCGAACGGCTTTCTTCCGATATCGAAAAGCAGGACAGCCGGGATGCCGAGCAGATTGGAAAGGATATCTATACAAGCATCCGTTTTATCGATTCGACTCTCTCGGCCAGCAAGGCTCTTATTGCAACGCTTGAAGAGGAGAACCGGAAATCCCAGTACCGGGTAGCGTCGCTCGACAAGCTGACTTCCGAGATGAAAACCGCCATCAACGACAGGGATACCGAGGTAAGGAGGCTGAAAGGACAGGTGCAGCGGCTCAGCAGCGAGGTGACCTCCCTGATGAAAACGGTCGATGTGCTTGACGATTTCATTCAGGAGCAGGGTGATCAGCTCTATACGGCGTACTATATTTCCGGTACTTTCGACGAGCTTGTTTCCAAGGGTGTTCTTGTGAAAATCAATCCGCTCGAGAAGTTTTTCGGCAATCAGTACCGTATCTCTCCGGACTTCAATGTGGCGATGTTCAAAAAACTCGATATTACCGAAACCAGAGACATCTTTTTCAGCAAGCCGCTCAAGAACCTGAAAATTATCACCCCGCACACAACAGGCTCCTATGAGCTTGCCGGCGGCGGTACGTCATCTCTCCTGCTGATCCGCGATGAGAACGAGTTCTGGAAAAAGTCACGCTGTCTCGTTGTCGTTTTCGAATGACCGGGAGCTCCGCCTCCGTTTTCCGGGGCTTTCAACTTACATGAATTAAATAAAATAGCTGATGAAAATCACGATATTCGGTTCCGGTTACGTAGGTCTTGTCACCGGAGCATGTTTTGCCGAGGTCGGTAACGAAGTGCTGTGCGTCGATATTGACCAGGCAAAAATCGACCGGCTGAAAAACGGTGAAATTCCCATTTACGAACCCGGACTCGATACCATCGTTCATGAAAACAGCAGGAATGGCCGGCTTAAATTCACATCCGATATTCTTCAAGGCGTGGAGTTCGGTCTCTACCAGTTCATTGCCGTCGGAACTCCTCCCGATGAGGATGGATCGGCCGACCTCCGCCATGTCCTGAGCGTGGCGGAAAGCATCGGTACTCACATGCAGGAGTACCGCATCATCATCAACAAGTCCACGGTTCCGGTCGGTACCGCCGATCTGGTGCGCGAAAAAGTGCTTTCCGTCCTGAACGAACGCAATGCCGGCATAGATTTCGATGTGGTTTCCAATCCGGAGTTCCTCAAGGAGGGCGATGCCGTCAACGATTTCATGAAACCCGAAAGGATCGTCGTGGGTGTCGACAACCCCCGGACAAGAGAGCTTCTGCGTTTCCTCTATTCGCCATTCAACCGGAGCCATGAGCGCTTTATCGCCATGGACATCCGCTCGGCCGAGTTGACCAAGTATGCCGCCAATTCGATGCTCGCCACCAAAATCAGCTTCATGAACGAGATCGCCAACATCGCCGAGCGCGTCGGCGCCGATGTGGAGGAGGTCAGAAGAGGCATCGGTTCTGATTCCCGGATCGGGTTTTCGTTTATCTACCCCGGCGTGGGCTATGGAGGCTCCTGTTTTCCGAAAGATGTGCAGGCGCTGGAGCGTACCGCACGCAAGCACGGATACGATGCAAGGATTCTTCAGGCCGTCGAGGCGGTCAACCACGATCAGAAAAGCAGCCTCGTACGCAAGATCAGGGAGCATTTCAAGGGAAACATTTCCGGACGCACCATCGCGATATGGGGTCTTGCCTTCAAGCCCAACACCGACGACATGCGCGAGGCGCCCAGCAGGCGCGTGATGGAGGAGCTCTGGGAATTGGGCGCGACCGTAAGGGTTTACGATCCGGTGGCCATTGAAGAAGCGAAAAGAATTTTCGGCCAGCGTGAAGACCTTTTCTATGCCTCGAGCCCCGATGATGCTGTCGCCGGCGCCGATGCTCTTGCCATCCTGACCGAATGGCTGATGTTCCGCAGTCCTGATTTCGACATGATCAAGCGGGAACTCGGGGAACCGGTGATTTTCGACGGCAGAAACATCTACAACCCCGATTTTATGGAGCAGTCCGGTTTCACCTACTACTCCATCGGCCGGCGTCCGAGGGGCGTGAACTGAGAGCGGTTAACTCCAGAACCGGTAAGCGTGATGCAGTGGGCCGCTTCCTTTCCCAAGACGGTAGGCGGCTCCTGCCCTGATTGCCTCGAACGTGTAGGTTTTTGCCTTTTCTACGGCCGATTCCAGCGACATGCCGCAGGCGAGAAAGGCCGCGATAGCCGAAGAGAGCGTGCAGCCGGTGCCGTGGGTGTTGCGGGTAACGATTTTTTCCGTGCTGAACCAGCTGATCCGGTTGTTGCAGAGCAGGCAGTCGCTGCAGCGGTCGCCTTCCTGATGTCCTCCCTTTACAAGCACCGCTCCGGCCCCCATCTCCTGCAGCATTCGCGCGGTCCGCTCTATCTCCTCCCTGGATGCCGGCAGCCGCTTTTCTCCCAGAAGCAGAGCGCTTTCGGGAATGTTCGGCGTAATCAGCCGGGCAAGAGGGAAGAGCTCTTCTATCATGACCGGCAGGGCATCGCGTTCAAGCAGATCCCTGCCTCCTGACGATTGCAGAACGGTGTCGAGTACGACAGGAACGTCGATTTTCCTCAGCATTCCGGCTACCGTCCTGACGATGGCTGCGCTTCCGAGCATGCCGATTTTCACGGCATCGAGCGGTATGTCGCCGAGAATCGCCTCCAGCTGGGCTTTTACGCTCGATACCGGCAGTTCGAAGCTGTCGGCAACGCCAAGGGTGTTCTGTGCGGTGACGGCCGTTATGACGGAAACTCCGTAGCAATCCAGAGCGGCGAAGGTTTTCAGGTCCGCCTGTATTCCGGCTCCGCCGCTGCCGTCGGAACCCGCTATGGTGAGAACGGTTCTGTAGCGCACTTCGGTTTATTGTTGGTGTTGAAGAATGCTCACCAGTTCCCGAGCTGCACGTTCAGGTTCAGGAGCCCTGCTTATTGCCGCGATAACGGCAATTCCCGATGCTCCCGAAGCGATCGTACGTGCGGCGTTCAGCCTGTTTATGCCCCCTATGGCGACAATCGGAATGCCTGCCGCTGCCCTTACGGCGGCTATGGCTTCGGGGCCGAGCGGGCGGGAGTGCTTTTCTTTCGAAGAGGTTTCGAAGATATGGCCTAACCCCACATAATCGGCTCCATCCATCTCCGCACGCAGCGCCTCCTCCAGTGTGGATGCCGAAATGCCCATGATTTTTTTCGGGCCAAGGAGTTTCCGCGCCTCTCTGGCAGGGAGATCCTCCTGACCAAGATGCACGCCGTCAGCGTCCGCTGCCAGCGCTATATCCACCCTGTCGTTGACGATGAAAACGGCGTTGTGCATCCTGCAGAGATCCTGCATTTCCTTCGCCCACAGGTAAAGCTGCTCCCCGGAAGCGGATTTATGGCGAAGCTGGATCATCGATGCCCCGCCCTCAAGAACTTTCCTGACAGAATCGACCGGAGAGGGGGACTCATCGGTAACATAACAGAGAAAAGGAGCCGAAGGGATCATGATGCAAGCAGTTTTTCAAAGGTTTCCAGTAATTCCGGCAACGTTACGGTATCGGTGAAAAGGGAGATCGCGGCAACTCCGTATGCGCCTTCCGCAAGGCATAGCGGTGCATTTTCCGGTGTAATGCCTCCTATGGCAAACACAGGGACCGATACGGTGCGGCAGATGGCTCCCAGAGCGTCCGAGCCCTGCGGAGCGCCGTACTGCCGCTTGGAAGGGGTGTCGAAAACAGGTCCGAACATCAGGTAGTCCACGCCGGATTCTGCGGCTTTCACGGCGGATTCCAGCGAGTGAACGCTTTTTCCCGTGAGCATGCGCCCGATAAAGGACCTGACCTTTCCGGCTGGACATGACGATTCCCTGAGGTGGACGCCGTCAAGGGCTGCCGCCATGGCTATATCGGCCCGTTCATTCAGGAGAATCAGCGCATTTCGGGATGCCGCCTCCTCTTTTACGGCAAGGCTCAGCCTGAAAAGCGCTGCTGCATCGAGATGCTTTTCCCTTATCTGCAGGAGGCACGGCAGGGAAGGGCGGAGCAGCCGGAGCTGCCGCCTTATCTGCATGCCCGACCCGTCCGGATCCGTACCGCTGCTGACGATGCACAGACGCGGCAGCATTGCCGGAGTGTTTATGCTCATACTACGCTCGTTCAGAGTGTTTTTTTTATGGCACTCTTCGCTGACAGGCTCTCTTTCGGCAGCCCGTCTTGCTAAAAAGAGGGATTTGATGTAACATACCGTAAACTGCCGGAGGCTCAGACGCCCCTGCAGTACCGATCGGCTCTCTTCACTGTGCAATATAACGATCCCTGAGCATGTCGCATATCGAAGATAACATTCAGCGTGCCGGCTTCCGGTTACCTCCTTCGGCGGCTCCTGCCGGATTCTATCTGCCGGCGCTCCGGCAGGGCGATCTGGTCTACACTTCAGGTCAGCTTCCTCTGCAGGACGGCAGGCTCCAGGAGCCTGGAGGCAAGGGAAAAGTCAATGAACTCAACCAGCAGGATGCGGCTGGAGCAGCCGGAACAGCTCTTCTCAACGCCCTGGCCGCCATAAAGACCATCACCGGATCGCTCGATGCCGTTGAGCGGATCGTCAAGCTTACGGTCTATGTTGCCAGCGAATCGTATTTTTCCAGTCAGCACCTTGTCGCCAACGGGGCATCTTCTCTTCTCGTCGAATTTTTCGGAGAGAAGGGGAGGCACGTGAGAAGTGCTGTAGGTGTAGCCGAATTACCCTTCGATGCAAGCGTTGAGCTTGAGCTTATCGTTGCTTGTAACCACTC
>JAAXXP010000109.1:0-2236 GCA_013334435.1 Chlorobiaceae bacterium
ATGCGACAGCGTGGGGGTGTTGCTGGCGCGATAATAATAATGCCTGAAGAGGGTTGCAGGCATGTATACAGGCTTTTGCGGCTTATACGTCTCATGCAGAGTGGCGTAACTGAGAAACTGCAATCCGGAATCCTGCATCAGGCGCACAGTACTGCCGGAATTTTACGGCATCGATTCTTTTTTAACTAAAGAAAGCGTCCTCTATTTTGCAAGTTATTTCGCTACGGGCAAACAGGTTCACTGCAGGGGAGCAGGAGGCCTGATCCGCTTGTTTTTTTCGGTGAAAGCGTTTTATTTGAACATATCGGCCAGGTCGTTCCCTGCAACTCCATCCACCATATGATTCCGATGAACACTCCGTTCAGGTTTTTTTCCGTCGTATTGACGGCATCCCTTTTTGTCGCTGCTCCGGTTTTTGCCGGAGAGGATGCCGCGGGCTATTTCTCCACCGGCAGTTCGAAGTTCGATTCGGGTGATTACCGGGGCGCCATCGAGGAGTTCACGAAAGTCGTCGAACTCGATCCGAAGGCGGCAAGGGCTTTCGACAAACGCGGGAACGCGAAAATGAAAACCGGCGACAGGCCGGGAGCCATAGCCGATTTCATAAAGGTGATCGAGCTTGTGCCGCAGCTTGCCGACGCTTTTGCCGACGGGGAAAAGAAGCACGACGGGGACGAGGCCGGCGGGGAAGATGCGCCGGATCTTCAGCAGGTCGCCGCCGACGGCCTGCATGCCGATTATGCGTTCGCTTTCGACAACAGGGGGCTGCTGAGGTATATCAACGGGAACTACCGGGAGGCCATAAAGGATTTTACGGCGGCCATCGTGCTTGAGCCGAAATTCGCCCTGCCATACAAGCACCGGGGTTATGCGAAACATGATCTGCAGGACTATGAGGGAGCCATCGAGGATTACAGCCGGGCGATCAGGCTCGACAGAAAAGCCGGGGAGACCTACTGGGACCGGGGACTTGCAAAAGAGCAGGCGGGGGACCGGGAGGGTGCGCTTGAAGATTTCAGAAAAGCCGCGAAGCTCGGTCAGCAAAGCGCCATTGACCGGCTCGGCAAACTGGAGGCGGAAGGGGAGTCATGACGGGACGGTTCGGATAGTTTACGGCAATATCGAACGCCGGCTTGTCCGGTCCCCTCAAAAAAAATGATTCGCATTTTTTACATCTGATGCTGTCGTGTATTTTAGGGAATAATTGACGACCACAGCCAAATACGCGATGCATTCATGAAGAGATGTCTACTGGTATATCTTTCCCTCAGAGGTACAACGGAAAAAACAGCGTTTTCCATAGCCGCCGGGTTGCGTTCGGCCGGGTGCCAGGTCGAGCTGTGCAACATGGCAAGTCAGAAGCCCCCCGGGATCGAAGGGTACGACCTTCTGGGAATCGGTTCTCCGGCCCACTATTTCAGGCTTCCCTTCAATGTGTCGGACTATTTGCACGATCTGCCCGGTCTTGGCGGACTTCCGGTTTTCTCTTTTATGCTCTACGGCTCCCATCCCGGAGAGACCGGCAATCTTCTGCGCAGGGCGCTCTCCGGCAAGGGGGGGCGTGAGGCTGGTTATTTCCACTGTCGCGGAGCCGATTATTACCAGGGCTATCTGCAGGAAGGTTATCTGTTTTCACCCGATAATCCGCTGCCGGAGGAGCTGGCGGCCGCGGAGCGGTTCGGACGGAAAACGGCTGCGGTGCTTTCGGGCGCGGAAGTCTACACTCCGCCCCCTTTCGATCCTCCCATGGAACTGATTTTCCGTATCGAGAGGAGTCTGGCAAGTCGCGGACTCGTGCGAACCATCTATATCCGGCTTTTCCGGGTCAACAGGTCGCGCTGCGAGGCTTGCGGCAGGTGCATGAGCGGGTGCCCGACCGGCACTATCTCGGCGGATGCCGATGGTCGTCCGGTATGGGGGCAAAACTGCCTCATGTGTCTCTACTGCCAGATGCAGTGTCCAAACGAAGCGATTTCCACGCCTATTAACTGGAAGGTGTTCCGGACGATTCTCGGATACAATATCGCGCACTCCCTCGGTGATCCTTCCATTGCATATGTCAGGGTAACCCATCGTCGCGGCGAGACCCGCAGGGAGGGATAGCAACAAACGGCTCTTATCCCTATATTAGCCCGAAAAGGGGTGAACTGCGATGAGGGTTGCGATGTACGATCTGCTGAAACGGATGGCGACGGGGCTTCTGCTTGCGGCAATAGCCGCAGTGGCGCCGGCGGCC
>JAAXXP010000109.1:2336-5135 GCA_013334435.1 Chlorobiaceae bacterium
GGCACTTTCACAGAGGGAACTCGGCTTGTACCGGCTGCTGATGGAATACCGGCAAAGCAGGGGGCTCCCTTCGATTCCGCTCTCGGAGAGTCTTTCGCGGGTCGCCGCGCTGCATGTGCGTGATCTTGAGCTGCATCCCCCTTCAGAACCCTGCAATCTGCACAGCTGGTCGAAATACGGTCCCTGGAAATCCTGCTGCTACCGGGGCAGAGGCGGAGCGGAGTGCATGTGGCGCAAGCCGGGAGAGCTGACCTCCTATTCGGGAAACGGTTATGAAATCGCTTTTTATTCAAGCGTACCGTTTACTCTGGATGACGTGCTCGAAGCCTGGAAGGATGGATCGGCTCATCATGCCGTGATCGTCAATAAGGGCAAATGGGCCCGGATGGAGTGGAAGGCGGTCGGGGTCGGCATGAGCGGTTCATATGCCGTGGTCTGGTTCGGAATGGAGCCCGACCGGTAAAAACGACAGCTTCATGCCTTGCCGCGGAAGCTTCCGCGACGAGGCATGGCTTCGGGCTATTTGTTTTTTCCGGATCTTGAATAGCCCCATTTGGGTTTTCCCGATGCCGTAGGTTTCGGGCCGGGGTGACCGCTGTTCGAGCGGCCCTGCTGCCTGGGGGTTTTCACCGGATTGTGGTCCATCAGCGGAAAGGGATGCGCATCGTTGACCGGAATTTTTTTGGCGATCAGTTTTTCCACGTCGCGGAGATACTCTTTCTCTTCCGCATCGCAGAAGGAGATCGCCGTGCCTTTCGCTCCGGCCCTTCCGGTTCGTCCGATACGATGAACGTAGGTTTCGGCCACGTTCGACATGTCGAAATTGATCACATATTCCAGTTCGTCCACGTCGATGCCTCGTGCCGCGATATCGGTAGCCACCAGCACCCGCATGGACTGGTCCTTGAAGTTTGCCAGGGCTTTCTGACGGGCGTTCTGGGCCTTGTTGCCATGGATCGCCGCGGCGGTGATGTTGTGCTTCTGAAGGTATTTCACCACCTTGTCGGCGCCGTGCTTGGTTCGGGTGAACACCAGCGCCGTCCTGATCTCCTGGTTTTTCAGCAGGTGTACCAGGAGGCTGTTTTTATTGCCCTTGTCTACGAAGCATATCTGCTGGTTGATGACCTCCACGGTAGAGGACACGGGCGTTACCGCGACCTTTGAGGGATTGTTCAGAATGGTTGCCGCAAGCTTGACGATTTCCGGCGGCATGGTGGCCGAGAAAAAGAGCGACTGCCGTTTTTTGGGCAGTTCGGCCAGTATTTTCCTTATGTCGTGAATGAAGCCCATGTCGAGCATGCGGTCAGCTTCGTCCAGCACCAGGATCTCCACATCACGCAGGTGCAGAAATCCCTGGTTCATCAGATCGAGCAGCCGGCCAGGCGTCGCGATAACGATATCGGCTCCGTTTCGAAGCGCCGATATCTGGGGATTCTGGTTCACGCCTCCGAAAATTACCGTATTGTTGAGGCCGGTGTGCCGGCCGTATGCCGTGAAGCTGTCTCCGATCTGAATGGCCAGCTCCCTGGTGGGCGTGACGACGAGGCTGCGGATTTTTCTTTTTCTGTCGTTGCGCTTTTCTGCTGCGCCAAGCAGCTGCAGGATAGGAATGGCGAAGGCGGCGGTTTTTCCTGTTCCGGTCTGCGCGCAGCCGAGCAGGTCGTTGCCCTCGAGAATGATCGGTATGGCTTCCGCCTGAATCGGTGTCGGTGAGGTATAGCCCTCTTCCTGCAATGCTTTTACAACGGGTTCAATGATTGAGAGTGATCGAAATGGCATGGTATCTGTATTTGTTTAATAAAATCGGTGATGAGGACGCCGGGGGGCCTTCATTTTGCTCCCGCAGCCTCTCGGGGCCCGGTTCGGCGGAACGGGAAAACACGAGAAAAAAACTTGTGGCGGATGAACAGGGGAGAATCCTTCAGGGTTTGATATAGGCATTGAGACCTATGGTCACAGGCTTGCCGTCGACTTCCGCAGTGGTTTCAACGTTGCCGCGGGAACTTGCAACGACAAGGGTTTTTCCGGATGAGGAGCGGACCGGTTTCTCAAGGTCTATTTCAATATACAGTTTGTTGTCTTTGATTTCGACGGTCATTGCCATAGGTCGCTCAGGGATTTGGATGATGTGGATCGTGCTTGCCGGACGGGCACAAGATAGCATAATTCAGCTGCCGACAACAGGGTAAAAGATGGCATTTTCAACCCCGTTAACTATAAACCTCCGGAACGGGGTATTAAGTTCACGCCGGCTCCGCTGCGGCGAGGTAGTGTTCGATGCATCGGGAGATAACGGCTGTGGCGCCGGTTCGTTCCTTTACGAATGCGCCGGCAGCCGCACCTGCAGCCGCTCGTGCGGCCGGGTTTGTCATGAAGAGGTTCAGGGCCGCCAGAAGCGACGCTTCATCCCCGACGACGGCTGCGCCTCCTTTTGCGACCAGCTCTTCGGCTTCCGGGGAGTTGTGGTGGCGCGGGCCGAAGAGCACCGGAATGCCGTAGACGGCCGGTTCGAGGGTGTTGTGCACGTTCACGCCGAATCCTCCGCCAACATAGGCGATCGAGCCGATCGAGTAGAGCTCGGCCAGATAGCCGGTTTCGTCGATGACGAGCACCTGCTGCTTCGGGTCGAACGAGCGTTCGAGCGCCGACACCCTTGCAAAGGGGATGTTCCGTTCCCCGAGCGAGCGGCAGAGCCGTTCCATGTTTTCAGGGTTCACCTGATGCGGCACCAGAATGAGTGACGGTCTGTTTTCGAGCCGCTGCCATGCGCCGAGGAGCAGGGTTTCGTCCATCTGCCAG
>JAAXXP010000110.1 GCA_013334435.1 Chlorobiaceae bacterium
TGGGCGGTGATGTTGGTTTCCATTTTCATGGCCTCAAGCACCACCAGCAGGTCGTTCACCTGCAGTTTCTGGCCGACCTGCACGTTGACCCGCTGCACGATTCCGGCAATGGGGCTGCGGCAGACCTTGTCGTCCGGCAGACCGTCCGACGCGGGCTGCACGGCCTGAGGCCTGGGCGAAGGGGCCGAAACGGGCCGTTTCGACTGGATGGTGGAGGTGGATTCCGGGAACAGGGCGGGGGTGCGCACCTCTTCTCCTTCCAGCACTTCCACGTCAACTACATATTTTTTTCCATCTATGGTCAAGATCAACTGCACAATGCGACTCCTTATTTGTTGACACTGAATGTATGCGAGGACTGGATCGATACCCGGCCCTGCTGCGACCACGAGCTCTGCCCCTGATCGCTGATGAAGCGGGCCCTGCGGATCCGTACGTTCTTTCCGAGATAGGCCGCTATGGAGGCCGACATGATGATCAGGAGTTCCGGCGTTATTTCCGGTTCCTGTTCGGGCGTTTCCTGTTCGTTCATTATTGCGCTGTTCAGTATGGTTACAGGGGAATCAGGCCGTGTTTCTTCTGGGGCCTGAACTCCCGTTTCGAATGGAGGATATCGAGCGCCATGGCCAGATACCGCCGGGTGTCGGACGGTTCGATGATATCGTCCACATGCAGGCGCGAAGCCGAAACGTACGGCGTGGAAAAGGTGTCGCGATACTCCGTGATCAACTCCTGTCGGCGCACTGCAGGGTCTTCAGCCTTTTTGATCTCGTTGCGGAAAATCACGTCAACAGCGCCTTCCGCACCCATGACCGCAATCTCGGCCGTCGGCCAGGAGATGACCCTGTCGGCGTCCAGATCCTTGCAGCACATGGCCAGATAGGCTCCGCCGTAAGCCTTGCGGATGATGACGGTGATCTTGGGCACCGTGGCCGCGGAGTAGGCGAACAGCATTTTGGCCCCGTGGCGGATGATGCCGCCGTACTCCTGCTCGACGCCGGGAAGAAATCCGGGCACATCGACCAGCGTAAGGAGCGGGATGTTGAAGGCGTTGCAGAAGCGGATGAAGCGGGCCGCCTTGTCCGATGCGTTGATATCGAGCACCCCGGCCATAACGCAGGGCTGGTTTGCCACGATTCCTACCGAACGGCCCTGGAGCCGGGCGAAACCGATGACGATGTTTGGCGCGAAGGAGGCCTGCACCTCCATGAAGTCCTCGTGGTCCACGAGGCGGGCGATCACGTCGCGGATATCGTAACTCTGCTTGGGGTCAACGGGAACGATCTCGTTGAGCCGCTTGTCCGGCAGGATGATATCCTCGCCATCCCTGAGCGGCGGATCCTCGAGATTGTTGGAGGGAAGGAACGAGAGCAGGCGCTTGCAGATGGCCATGGCATCCATGTCGTCCTCCGCGATGAAATGCACCACTCCGGAGATGTCCATCTGCGCTACAGGGCCGCCGAGATCTTCGGCGCTGACCTCTTCGCCGGTGACGGCCTTGATGACCGAGGGCCCGGTGATGAACATCCGCGCCGATTTCGTCTGGATGATGAAGTCGGTCAGGGCGGGACTGTAGGCCGCCCCGCCGGCGCATGGACCGCAGATAATCGAAATCTGCGGCACCACGCCGGAAAGCATGACGTTGTTGTAGAAAACCTTGCCGTAACCCGAAAGGCTGTCGATCCCCTCCTGGATACGGGCTCCTCCGGAATCGTTGACCATGATGAAGGGCGAACCGGTCTTCAGGGAGGACTGCATCATCTGGACGATCTTCGCACAATGAATCTCGCCTGCCGAGCCGCCGCCTACCGTGAAGTCCTGGCTGGCGATGTGCACCAGACGGCCGTTTATGCTGCCGCCACCGGTAACCACTCCGTCGGCCGGCATCTCTTTGCCCTCCATGCCGAAAAGGGTTCCGCGATGACGGGCGAAAAGCCCCGTCTCCTGAAAGCTGTCCTGGTCGAGAAGGGCGTCGATCCGTTCACGGGCCGTCAGGCTGCCGGATTCGTGCTGCCTGTCGATACGGGCCTGTCCGCCGCCCAGCTGCATCGCTTCCTTCCGGCGGTTAAGCTCCTGTATTTTACTGTCGATATTCATGGTTGTTGACATGGGGAATTACTGATATGGCGTTACCGTCACCTTGTGCTGCCGGCCGCTCATGGTCACGGAGTAGGTGATGGGGCCGGTGATGGCGCCCTGGTGCCCTTCGGTCGGGTGCGTTTCGGACGCGCCGGTAAGAGGGTCCCTGCCGAGATTGCGCGGACCTTCGTGCCGTTCGGCAAAAAACTTCGGGGCTACCTGGGGAAACATGGAAAAGGTAAGGACATCCTCGTCGGTACCGTTGCAGCCGCCGAGAGCCAGCGCTTCGGAGCGAAGCTTCTGCCACTCCGGCTTCAGGAGGTCTGCCGGCCTGCAGGTTATGGGCTCCTTTTTGGCATGGCTGCGGGCAAGCTCCACCACTTCGGGGTTTTTCTCTCCCGGAACCTCTCCGTAGTAGCCGAGCATGAGATCGGCGAATTCGCCGGTCAGCACGGCATATCTGCCCATAAGGACGTTCAGCACCGCCTGGGTGCCGACGATCTGGCTGCTGGGAGTGACGAGCGGCACGTAGCCGGTATCCCTGCGGACCAGGGGAATCTCCTCCAGCACCTCTTTCATGCGGTCGCCTGCTCCCTGCTGGCGGAGCTGACTCTCCATGTTGGAGAGCATCCCGCCGGGAATCTGGCTTCTGAAAATTTCCGTCTCCACTCCGGTTACCTTCGACTGGTACTCGGCGTATCTGCCCAGCACCGACATGAAATGCTCCTTGACCCGCAGGATCTTTTCCTGATTGACCCGTGTGCCGTAGCCCGTTCCATCGAGCATCTCGATGAAACTCTCGGTGGGATTGTGTCCCGGTCCGAGGCTCATGGAGCTGATGGCGGTGTCCACGCAGTCAACCCCCGCCTCGACCGCCTTCATGAGACTCACCAGCGTGACGCCGGTCGTGGCGTGCGCGTGCAGGTGCACCCGCAGATCCTCTCCGCACGCATCCTTTATCCCCCTGACCAGGTCGAATGCCGCCTGGGGCTTGATGAGCGCAGCCATGTCCTTGATGCAGATGGAGTCGATGCCCATATCCTGAAGCCTCCGCGCCTGATCGACGAAGAGCGCGGTGGTGTGGATAGGACTGACGGTATAGGAGATCGTGCCCTGGGCGTGCCCGCCGGCCATCCTGACGGCCCGGACGGAGGTCTCGATGTTCCGCAGGTCGTTGAGGGCATCGAAAATCCGGAAAACACCGATGCCGTTTTCCACGGACTTCCGGCAAAAACGCTCCACGACCTCGTCATCGTAGTGACGGTATCCCAGCAGGTTCTGGCCGCGCAGAAGCATCTGCAGCGGCGTTTTCGGCATCAGGCTCTTGAAGGTGCGCAGACGCTGCCACGGGTCTTCGTTCAGATAACGAATGCAGGCGTCGTAAGTGGCTCCGCCCCAGCACTCTATCGACCAGAAACCAGCGTCGTCGAGATCGGCGCAGGCTCCGATCATGTCGTCGATGCCCAGTCGGGTGGCAATCAGGCTCTGATGGGCGTCACGCAGGGCAAGCTCGGTAATATCTATGATTCTGTTATTGATGATGACTCCACACGCTTAATGTTGGCAGAACGATAGGTTCCGGAATCGGAAGCTGGGCGTATACAAGAAAGGAAAATCTCTGTAGAGCGGCATGTTTGCAGGATATCCGGAAAACGTATCAAATTTTACTGCGCGCAATATAGCACATTTACATTCGATAAGCACATTACAGAATTGTTAAACCCAAAAACGTCCGATAACAAACGGAGGGCGGATCATCTCCCGGAGGCAACCCTCTCCGCTATCGCCCGATCCATCCCCCGATAATCATCCAGGAAAAACCGGTTCATGAGCGTTCCCGCGATACCGCCCAGCAGCCCGGTAAACCGTTCGGTGTCAAGAAAACGGGTGCTTCCGTCCGACCCTTCGGAGAGCGAAAAAGAGTGTTCGGCGCGCAATATGCCGAAGGGCAAGGTAAAGGTCCAGGAGAGGCGCTCTCCGGGCTTCAGAGCCGAGACGCGGACCGGAACCCTGAACGCGGGAAGCGCTTTGACTTTCAGGCGAATACGCACACGCCTCCCCTCTTCGGGAACGCCATCGAAGGACGTGACCAAAGGGTTCCACTCCGGCCAGGCGGCGGTGTCGGAGAGAACGCGCCAGACATCGGACAACGTGGCTGCGATCGTGATTTCGGTACGGATATTTCCCATCGTCAGAATCGGTTTCGGAAGCATTCCTGAATGGTACGGCGTTATGAACGAATCCCTCGCAAGCCTCTTTTCAATGGCGATGAACGAATGAACGGAATCCCTGTCACCAGCACAACCCGCACGGCATCGGGAAGGGGTGCGACGGGCGGACAGACGGACCGGCGCGGTGAAAATAGTTTTGCTTCCTTTTTGAATAACCGTTTCAATTTTTTACATTTACTTCCCTGAACGATATGGCGAAGTGGCCGAGTGGTTAGGCAGAGGTCTGCAAAACCTTGTACAGCGGTTCGAATCCGCTCTTCGCCTCAAAAAAACAGCTGCACCCTGCAGCTGTTTTTTTTTGCTTCCACGGAACCGGGAACCCCTACCCGATCTTCTCCGCTCCCGTAATAATTGCCTCCACCAGCTTTTCGATGGTGGCCTCATCCATCAGCACGGGAATGTTCAGGCAGATGCTGCTGCGCAGCATGGCGCCGGTTTTCGGCCAGAGCGTTTCGAGATCGACATCGCGGTAGCGGTCGAACTCCGGAAGCAGGTGGCTCCAGACGCCGGCGAAGTGCCAGTCGAGCGCCTCGGGCAGGATTTTGGTGCCGAATCCGCGTTCCATGAGGTGCGCTTCGAACTGCAGGGCCGCATCGCGGTCGCGTACGCGGAAGATCAGCGTGTCGCCCTGCGAGCCCTTCTCGTCCGAAAAGGGGCGGAGGGTGATGTTGCCGAGATGGCTGATGGCCTCCTTGATTTTTTTCTTGTTCTCCTTGGCGCGCGAAAGGATCAGGTCGACCTTGCGGAGCTGCGCAAGGCCGATGGCCGCCGTCACCTCGCTGAGGCGCAGATTGAGCCCTTTTGCCC
>JAAXXP010000024.1 GCA_013334435.1 Chlorobiaceae bacterium
CCGGCAAGGCGGATTTGTGCATTATACCGGATCTTTCGGCATTCAGTCTGGTTGATACGTCCAGGGTATCCGATATTATGGATATCGGATACCGTGATGCGTATTCCGCCCTCAGCGTGTGGCTCGATCGGGCAAATGCCGGCCGGAAGCTTGATTAAAAGCCAGCAATGGATTAATTTGATTAAGGCTGCTGGTGTTCGCCTGGCAGATCGGCGCCGGAACAGGCTTCGCCGTTGCTCCGAAAATGATGTTTGATGTGAAATAATGGTATTTTTACGCTTCCAATCCCGAACTCGTTGATGATGTGGAGTACAGCATCGGTTCCCACAATTTCATGCTCGGTATGAGAATAGGGTTCTGAAAAAGGACTTTTGAGCGATTTTCAGAGGCCGTCAGCCTTTTGCAGGCTGTCGCCTGATTTACCTGTTGTGTGGAGGATAGCATGACCATGATGTTTCGGGGGTTGATTTTTCTCTTTTCGCCCTTTTTTTTTCTTGCTTCACCAGTTCTTGCCGCTACCCCCTATGTCGGGGGTTCAAAAGGTTTTGCTTTTCCAAACGGGGAAAAAATCTCCATAAACGGCAGTTGTCTCGGCGATCCGCAGTACGATACCGGTGCGGCGTTCAGCGGTGTTTTCGGTAAGGATTATGACGGTTACCGGCTGGGAGGCGAGGTAGCCTATCAGAAAAATGAAATCGATAATCTCGGCAGCGATGTTTCTGTTTTTTCGGTCATTGCCAACGGGTATCTCAATTGCCGGCTTGAACAGCATAAAGTCACACCCTTTCTCAGTGCCGGATTGAGCTATGCAAAAGTAAGCGTGGATGCTCTTGGAGCGCGCGGCAGCGACGGCGTCGTGACCCTTCAGCTTGGCGCGGGTGTTGGCTTTCAGGTTTCAAGTGGTGTTACCATAGACGCGAAGTACCGGTACTTCGCGGGAGTCGATCCGGGCATCGAGCTCGGTTCCCGTAATATTGAAATGGATATCGACAACCACAATTTTTTGTTCGGCCTCAGGGCCGGTTTCTGACCATATTTTTTTTCGCGTGCTTTTCCCGTCGCCGAGCTCCGATAAGGGGAGTCTCTTTTTTTAATGCCCGGCCTGAATTCCTTGTTGTTTTCAATCAACCAAACAGGAGATGTTTCATGCCTATACGCAGATTGAGAGAGTTTCTCGACAGCCACGATATAAAGTATTTCGTGGTGAGCCACTCTCCGGCCTATACGGCCCAGGAGGTTGCCGCATCGGCTCATGTCCCCGGCAAAGAGCTCGCCAAAACCGTTATGGTGACCATAGAAGGCAAGCTTGCCATGGCGGTGCTTCCCGCCTCGAAGCAGCTCGATCTTGAGCGGTTCAGGTTGATTGCCGGTACGAGGGATGCCGGGCTTGCAGGAGAGCAGGAGTTTGCATTTCTTTTCCCCGAATGCGAAACCGGCGCCATGCCGCCTTTCGGCAACCTTTACGGACTGGATGTGTATGTTGCCGAAGAACTTGAAGAAGATGATGATATTGCCTTCAATGCAGGTTCCCACACCGAACTGGTCAGGCTTGCATACAGGGATTTCAAGAGACTTGTCAATCCTGTTGTTGCTGCATTGACCCTGAAGTAATATGCTTCGGGTAACGGCATGATGGTTTTTCGTGTGGAAATGTTACTTTAGCTTTTTTACTGCCGGCCGACGTGCTGTCCAGAACAGCGTGCCGGAGTGATTCCAGGGAAACTGCCATTATCCGTTATTCCGGGATTCCATGAAGATTGCCTTATACGCGGGTACGTATGTCAAAGACAAGGACGGGGCGGTGCGGTCCATCTATCAGCTTGTCGCCTCGTTCAGGAAAAACGGTCATGAGGTTGTGGTCTGGTCGTCCGATGTATCTGAACAGGATAATCACGGCAGTCTGAAAGTCTATCGTCTTCCTTCGGTTCCCATTCCTCTCTATCCCGATTACAGGCTTGGTTTTTTTGGATCTGTAACCGGCAAACAGCTCGATGCCTTTGCTCCGGATATCGTGCATATATCGACACCGGATATTGTCGGACGAAAATTTCTTCTTTACGCAAAGAAGAGAAAACTTCCGGCGACATCGGTTTATCATACCGATTTCCCCTCTTACCTCAGCTACTACAGGCTGGGATTTGCCCTCAAGCCGGTATGGAAATACCTGAGGTGGTTCTACAATACCTGTGATCTCGTATTTGCTCCCAATGAGGTTGTACTGGGCAATCTTAAAGACCGGGGGATCCGCAATCTCGCAATCTGGTCGAGGGGCATCGACCGGAATCTTTTCGACCCGTCCCGTCGTTCCGGGCCGCTTCGCGAAGAGTGGAACGCCGCCGGGCGGACGGTTTTTGTCTATGCCGGACGTTTTGTGCTCTACAAGGATATCGAGGTGGTCATGAGTGTCTATGAGCGCTTCGTGGCCGAAGGGCTTGAGCGGAGGGTGCGTTTTGTCATGATCGGTTCCGGACCGGAAGAGGCCGAGATGCACCGACGGATGCCCGAAGCGGTTTTTACGGGATATCTGACGGGGACAGCCCTTCCGGAGGCTTATGCGAGCGGGGATGTTTTTCTGTTTCCCTCGACTACCGAAGCGTTCGGCAACGTCGTGCTCGAGGCTTTGGCCTCCGGTTTGCCGGCGGTAGTTTCGGATATCGGAGGCTGTATGGAGCTGGTCGCCAATTCGGAGGCCGGACTGGTTGCAAAAGCCGGCGATATCGATCAGTTTTACCGGCATTGCCTCACCCTGATCGATGACCGTGAGACATTTGCCGCAATGCGTGAAAAAGGGCTCCGCTTTGCAGACGGAAAATCATGGGATGCGGTCAATGGCGCCCTGATTGACCGCTATATCGGGCTGACAGCCAAAAAGCCCGGCTGAATCGGCAGGTTTCGACCGGGAGCGGATCCGTCGTCGCCCGCCGTCCTGTTTTTTTGCTCATCCGGCGCGAGGAACTTTTGATGCCGGCAATTCCTTCTGAAAAGGGAGTGCCCGGATTCTCTTCAGAAAACCTTTCAGTGCAATGAACACCAAACGTACATCGGAAGCATTCATTCTCGGCGCTTTTCTCTGTGCCGGTCTTGTGCTGGCCGGATATCTTGTTTCTTCCGGCTTTGTAACGCTCAAGGCACTCGAACGCTCCGTTTCGGTAAAAGGACTGTCCGAAAAAGAGGTCCCGGCAGATATTGCCATATGGCCGATCAAATTCGAGGTGGCCGCTGACGATCTGGGAGCGCTGGTAAGCGGTATAGAGGAGAAAAACAGGGTGGTTTACGATTTTCTGATTTCCAGCGGTTTCGATGCAAAAGACATTTCGGTTTCGGCGCCTGCAATCATTGACCGCCAGGCTCAGGGATATGGGGATGCAAACAGATTCACCTTCCGGTATGCCGGCAGCTCAACGGTAAGCGTCTATACCGGCAATGTCGCTCTGGTGCGCAAAACCATCAGGAAACTTGTCGATCTCGGCAAGCTTGGCGTGGCGGTTTCAGGTGAAAATTATGACGCCAAAACGGAGTTTATCTATACCGGACTTAACCGGCTGAAGCCTTCCATGATCGAGGAAGCGACCAATAACGCACGTGCTGTTGCCGAGAAATTCGCCAGCGATTCAAAAAGCCGGCTGGGAAAGATAAAAAGCGCCAGCCAGGGTCAGTTCACCATAGAGGATCGCGACAGCAATACTCCTCATATCAAGAAAATAAGGGTGGTGTCCACGCTCGAATACTATCTGACCGACTGATTGCATGGAGGCAAATCTCCTGTCCGTCGAAAAGCCCATTTTTCCCGGTCCGCATGCCGGCTTGAACGCTGCCGTCGGCATGCATGCGTTTTTACCGTTCCCAGTGTGCCGTAATGCTCTGTTCGCCATTACCATAACGCAGGACGAGATTTCCCTTGAAGGCTTTCGATAAGGCCTCTCCGATTCTGCGTGCGACATGAATTCCCGTTGTCGTCACTTTTGCTGAGCTTCCGTTATCCGTAACAGTCATGATTCTTTCGAGCGGGTGGAGGTTTTTTTCCTGGTTTTCGGTATTGCGGACAAGATTGATGATCTCTTCTTTATGGCTGACGAGGAAGCTCCCTTTCAGTTCGATTTCACCTGCGGGACAGTTGTCGGCTGTCCTTCGGCATGCAGGGCAGACAACCTCGGCGGCATGTTTGTCCGTATCCAGCCATTGCCATCTTCCGTTTGCAAAAACGCAGCCACAGACGGGGCATTTTGCCGGTTCGGAATGTTTCTGATTTTCCCTGTATACATCATGCCGTTTTTCCTTCAGAAAACGGTCCTTTCTTGCAAAAGATGATCCTGACATGAGTTTTCCTCCATGGTTGTTGTTGATGAAGGCAGGTGCTCAGCAGCTCGAGAAAAACGGCGGGCGCCATTTTAACCTGTAAGTTTCATAACACCCCGTTTTTCTAAAATGTTGAGGTGCCGTGATGAAATTTTGAGCGGGAAAGTTATTGTTTCCCCTTTGGAAGGGTGCTTGTTATTTTTATGCAGGCTTCGGGTAATGTTGAGAAGTGTTGTATAATTGAAGGGTAAAACCGATCTTGAATCAGTCGGTAACAACAGCTAAAAACAATAAGGAAAAATGACCCCCAGAGATGTGTTCAAGCTTGAGGAGCTTCTTGTGAGGCTGCAGAACGATGATGAAATCATACGTATAATCCTCAGGCAGTTTATCAGCGATACCCCGCGGCAGATCGCCGAAATGCAGGTTTCAGTTTCCGCCTGCGACCATGAGGCGGTTCGCATACTTGCCCATACCATTAAAGGGGCAGCGGCTACGGTTGCCGGAAATGAACTGAGTTTTCTGGCTTCTGCAATCGAGCAGGCGGCAAAGTCCGGTAAGATGGAAAAGGCCGGAGGTCCGCTGAGGGATTTGCCGAATGCCTTCAGCCGTTTTCTTCAGGAGGTGATACGCACCGGTTTTTATTCGGGTGCCACCAGCGACAATTTTCAGGAAAAATCGCAGTGAATACGGCTTTTATCGGTCTCGGAAAGATGGGGCTCAACATGGTCGAGCATCTGCTCGAACTGGGCGAAAAGGTTGCGGTTTATGATCTTTCGAGAGACGTTGTCGAGGCGCTTGCCCTGAAAGGGGCTGAGCCGGCATATTCCCTGGAACAGCTTGTCCGTACCGTACAGCATCCACGTGTAGTATGGCTGATGGTCCCGGCAGGAAATCCCGTTGACGAGGTGCTGGCTTCGCTTATGCCTTATCTCGATCGGGGGGATATTGTCGTTGATGGAGGAAATTCGCACTATGCCGATTCGGTACAGAGGGCCGTCCGTCTGCTTGAGCAGGGGATCCGTTTTCTTGATGCCGGAACCAGCGGAGGACTCGAAGGCGCACGGCACGGCGCATGCATCATGGTGGGCGGCGATCGCGATGCATACATCGCCATTGAACCGCTGCTTGAAGCGCTCTGTGTTCCGGGCGGTTACGGATATATGGGCCGGTCGGGATCGGGGCACTACGTGAAGATGGTGCATAACGGCATCGAGTACGGTATGATGCAGGCCATGGGGGAGGGTTTCGATCTGCTCGAATCGAGTGGTTTCGAGCTCGACCATGCCGAAGTTGCCCGCGTATGGTCGAACGGTTCGGTAATCAGGGGGTGGCTCATGGATCTTGCCGCAAGGGCTTTCGAAAAGGATGGAAAACTCGGCTATCTGGCCGGGAACATTGCCGATTCGGGAGAGGGCCGCTGGAGCGTGGAGGCTGCACTCCGGCAGCAGGTTTCGATACCGGTGATTTCCGCCTCGCTTTTCAGACGATACCGGTCTCGCAGCGAAAATAATTTTTCCGATAAGGTTGTAGCCGCCCTTCGCCACGAATTCGGCGGGCACGGTTTCACGTCCGAACGGTAACCGGGAGCGGGATATGCATGCAGAGAGGGTTGATTTTACCATTGTGCTGTTCGGCGCCAGCAGCGATCTTGCGGCGCGCAAGCTCTATCCTTCGCTCTATCAGCTTGCCCGCTGGGGGCAGCTGACAGGTGAATACCGCATCATCGGAGTCGGCCGCAACGACCTCTCCCACGAGGAGTACCGGTTACAGGTCGCCGAAAAAATACGTTCCTTTTCGCCTGGCGCAATCGACGACGAGACTCATTTTGCCGGGTTTACCGGCAGGCTGTTTTATGTGATGGCGGACATCGAGCACATCGAGGGTTACTTCAGGCTCCGGAATGAGATCATGTATGCTGAAGGGAAGCCCGGCGTTTGCAGCCATCTGCTGTTTTATCTTTCAACACCTCCGGATCTTGCCCCGCACATTGTCCGCAATCTCCACCAGGCCGGGCTTGGCGGCAAAGAGATGAGCTGCAGCGGGTGGAGGAAAATCGTCGTGGAGAAGCCGTACGGCAGCGACCTGAAAACGGCAGGTGAGCTCAATGCCGTGATCGGTTCCGCATTCAACGAAGACCAGATTTTCCGCATAGACCACTATCTCGGCAAGGAGACCGTCCAGAATATTCTTGTGTTCAGGTTTTCCAACGGCATATTCGAACCGCTCTGGAACCGCCACCACATCGCAGGCATAGAGATTACCATCGCGGAGAATTTCGGTATACGCGACCGGGGAGCTTTTTATGAGCATGCCGGACTGCTCAGGGACATTATCCAGAACCATGGCCTGCAGCTGCTCGCCTCCGTTGCCATGGAGCCTCCTGTGGATCTCTCCGCTGATGCCGTGCGTGATGAAAAGACCAAAGTGCTCCGCTCGATCCGCCTCGTTACTCCCGAAACGGTTGACCGGTCGGTGGTTCTCGGGCAATATGAAGGTTACCGGAAGGAAAAACAGGTTGATCCCGATTCCAGAACCGAGACGTTTGCGGCAGTGCGGTTTTTTGTCGATAACTGGCGATGGAAAGGCGTTCCTTTTCTGATCAGGGCGGGAAAGATGCTGGCCGAAACCGTTACCGAAATTGTCATAACCTTTGCCTGTCCGCCGCAGAATTTTTTCGGTCCCGCCGAAAGCTGCAGTTATACGGCCAATCAGGTGATTCTGCGGATTCAGCCGGAAGAGACCATTGCCATACGTTTCGGGGTGAAACGTCCCGGTGAATTGGTCATTACCGATCCGGTCTACATGAAATTCGACTATCGCGATACCTTCTCCCAACCGGGAATGACCCCTTATCACCGTCTGCTGCTCGATGCACTCGACGGCAATCAGATGAATTTCATCCGTCAGGACAGCGTGGAATACTCCTGGGCAATTATCGATGCCATACGGGAGTGCGTGGCAGACCGGATGCCGGAAGTTTATTCTGCCGGTTCATGGGGGCCGCCCGCAGCCGGCGAACTCAAGGGATCGATATAAACCAGAAAAGCCTGCCGCTGAGAGGTTTTACCATTCCTGCTGGCAGGGATGAAGGGGCTTTGCCGGCTCTGATTGTTTCTGCAAGAGCCGCCCGTTTTTCTCCCGCGGTAAAAAACAGGATGCTTTCTGCGTGGTTGATGAGTGGCAGGGTCATGGTCAGCCGCGGAACCCTTGGGTTTGCCTGCGGAGCTTTCACCGCAACGACGAGGCTGTGCGATTCGTTCAGGGTTCCGGGATCGTCCGGGAAGAGCGAAGCGGTATGGCCGTCTTCGCCGAGACCGAGAACCATGAGGTCGAAAGCAGGGATGTTCCGGCTTGTTCCGGTATCCACGCAGCCTGAAACGGTCCGGATGGTTTTCTCGTATGCTCTGGCAGACTCCTCCGGGGTCCGTCCGTTGCATGGCATCCTGAATACCCGGTTTTCTGCAATTCCCGGTGCGCCGAGCAGTGTTTCCTTCGCCATGCGGTAGTTGCTGTCCGGGTGATCGGGCGGAACGCACCGTTCATCTCCCCAGAAAATCAGGGTTTTCTGCCAGGGCATGCGGATCAGGCCATCCAGCATGGTTTCGCCATATTCCGGCTTCTGAAAGGCCGGGACCTGAATGCCGTGAAGCTTCATCAGTTGAGCGTCTACGCCAGCGGCAAGTTTTCGGTAGAGCGTTCGGGGCGAGCGGCCTCCAGAGAGTACGAACGTGAATCTGCCCCGGGAGGCGACCGCCTGCCAGGCTTTGCTGACAATGAGTGCCGCGGCATGCCCGGTGACTTCGGGTTCGCTTCCGGCAACGAAAGATGCGGGTGTGTTCATGATTTTTCTCCTCAACCTGAAAATACGCTATATCCTGTTCTGACTCCTGATCTTTTGTCATCGTTGACGGGAGCGCTATCTTGGACGTATGGTTATTTTATGCAATAAACGAATCAGTTCATGCCTCTTAACGACGGGTACGGGGTGCTTGCCGGAACACTGCACAGTTATGCATGCGATCACGCTCACCGTGACGGCGAATATTACCATTGCACCCTGAACGTCAAGGCGGGTCCGTTCATTTACCGCTGCCCGGTTGACCTTGACAGTAAAAAAACATCCGACGGTTTCCAGTGGCGGGTTGTCGAGCTTGGCAGAACCTCGCTCAAAGGCGTTGCGGGTTTCAGGGACGGATGGCATTCCCTTCGTTCAGATAACCGTTCCGGAGCACTTGACTACTACCGTTCGGAAGAACTGCAGCCATCCGGTGCATGTGTTTCCGTTGCAGGGCAGCCTGTCGAAAAGAGTGCAAATGACGACGGATCGGACTGCGCTCCATGGCGGTTCGGAACCGGTAATGCGGCTTTTCGCGATCTTGAGCCCCTCCTGAAACATGCCCGACGAATCTATGTATTCGGCGAATCCTTCAGAAACGGCAAAGGGGTGCATAATATTCACCAGAACCAGGGCGACCCGCCCGGAAGCCGATGGTACAGGGAGAACGGTTCATGGCAGGATGGCGGCGTCGTTGCCGAGCGGTGGAACCATACGATGGCTGCATTTCTCTGCAAATTCAAGAGCCAGGGGTTTCTCTTGGACGCAGAGCCCTCGCTTTCAGGGTCTGCCGGTTCAGCGGTAACCGGTTCACACAGGGACCGTTCGTCTCGAAAAGCCCGGTTATCGAATGGCCTGAAGCCGGAACCAGGGGGTGATGGGACGTAACGTTTTTTTTACATAAAGGTTACCCTTTACGGTTGCGGTATGTTCATGCCTTGTGTAACTTGGGTGAAAAAGAATGCAGGTGTTTCGTTGCGCTACCGGATGCTTCAGGGGCCATATCTGCCGGTTTAATCTGACCTTCGGTATGTTTCGGGAACCGCATTTTCAATTTCAACTACTATATGGAGAAAACCATGGCTGCTTTTGATTACGGACAAAAAGTCGATCCGCAGCTTTTTGACAGACACCTCAGTGCAGCCCTCACGATCGATGTGCAGGACTATATCAGGAAAGGCTGGGAAATGTTCAGGGAGCATATCGGGGAGTTTGTCGGCTTTACGCTGATTATTTTCGTTGTTTCAGCACTCAGCTCGAAATTCGATTTTGCCGGTTCTCTTGTTTTTTCGGCGCTTGCGGCGCCTTTTTATGCAGGATACGGGATCGCCGCTTTCCGGCTTGCAAGCGGCCAGACTTTTCAGTTCGGCGATTTTTTCAAGGGGTTCAACTATTTCCTTCCTCTTTTTCTTGCCGGTCTTGCAAGCGGACTTCTGGTGAGCATCGGTTTCGTGCTGCTGATAATTCCCGGCATCTACCTTGCCGTCGGGTACATGTTTGCCACATTTCTCATTGTCGATTATCGCATGGAGTTCTGGGAGGCCATGGAGACGAGCCGCAAAATCATCACCAAAAACTGGTTCGCATTTTTCGGTTTCGCTTTCGCACTGTTTGCCCTGAACCTCCTTGGAGCGCTTGCTCTCGGCGTAGGGCTTCTGGTAAGCGTTCCGGTAACTTCCTGTGCCGCGGCGATAGCCTACAAGGAGATTATTGGCCTCTACTCCAGCGAGTGGTAAGAACGTTCTCCGGCAGCAAGCGAGCGCAGGTTTTCCTGGGGAAGATCGTCATAAGAGTTATTGCGTAATCCAAACGGAGACAGACCATATGAAACCCTTCAGGCTGCTTTTTTTTGCGTTCTTCAGTTTTGTCCTTTTTTCGGCGTTCTCTGCGGATGTTCTTGCCGAAGAGAACCAGATTGTCGTCGGGGCATCGGGCAAGGTTTCGGTGAAGCCCGACATGGCGGAGTTCGGGGCGCTGGTTAAATCCGAAGCCAAGACCGCCGACCAGGCGGCCGCACGTACCGCCGAGAAGTACCGCGCTGTGCAGCAGGCTCTCCGGCAGGCGGGAATACCTGCCGAAGATGCTCCAACCGCCAGTTTTACTGTTTCTCCCCAGTGGGAATGGGATCAGTCACAGGGAAAGAACGTCCTGAATGGCTATTCGGCGCGTCATCTCGTCATGGTCAAGGTCCGGAATCTGTCGCTTACCGGTAAAGCTGTCGATGCGGCCGTAAAGGCGGGAGCTGACGAAGTGCAGCAGATCACTTTCAGTTCGAGCCGGTATGATGCCCTGCGTCGTCAGGCACTTGCCGCTGCGGTTGCAAACGCGCGCGGGGATGCTGAAATCATGGCGAAAGCTGCGGGCGGACGTCTTGGAGGGGTGATCGAGCTGAGCGTCGGTCAGCCGATGTACAGGCCCTCTCCGGCAATGGATGTCATGGCCATGAAAGCGGCAGCTCCCGAAGCTGCTCCGACCGAAATCGCTCCTTCCGATGAGGATATTGTTGTCAATGTGAGCTCCCGGTGGCGTTTTCTTGGTGCTTCGACCCGCTGAACAGGAGGTAGCCTTTATTGCTCCCTCCGGTGGAGGTGCAGATGAAAAAGCAGATACTTGACCGTTATGAAAAGAGTTCCGCCGGCAGCCTCATCATCGATGTTGCCGCCAGGCGCGTTGAGGATCTCTACGAGAATTTCGATAAAAATGCGCCCTATCACCGCAAGGATCTCGACGGGGATCTCGTGGCCTATATTACCGGATGTGTCCGCGAAATAGGACCGAGAGATTTCGTTGTGAGGTTCTCGATAGAGCATGCGCTTTCGGATGAGCTCATGGCGATGGTGCGTGATGGCATGCACGCCTTTTTCATGTATCAGAAAGAGCTGGAATACATCGCCATGAAAAAAATGGTGAGAACATCGTCTTTTCTTCTGGTAACAGGAATTCTCATTCTCGGCGTTTCTCTCCGGGTGAACCATCTTTTGGCCTTGTCCGGAACCGTCTCTTTTCTGAACAGGTTTTTTGCTGAAGGCCTTACCATCGTCGCCTGGGTTTCCATCTGGGAGGGGTTGGCCACCTTTCTGCTGAACTGGGCCCCCTATCTGTTTCGTACCCGCCTTTTTCAGCGAATCGCCCAGGCTCCCGTACTTTTCCGGTTTGCCGGAGAGCGTACCGAAAGCGTAACCTGAAAGGCATCCCAGGGCGCCTCTGGTTGGAGCGTAAAGAAAAAAAGCCTATCTTTCGGCTTGTTTTATGATTTGTATATATGATTGATGCGTACCGGATTCCGGCGTTGCCTGGCTTGTTGCGGCAGTGCATCCGCTTTCAATGTTACGGCGTCAGAAGGGCTGAACCATGCGTTCTGCATACTGATACCGGTTCCGGTTTTGTGCCGTGTCCAGTTACATGTTAATGAGCCGTTCGCCCGGCAGGGTACGGCATCAAACTACAGTGAGGTTGCTTATGATCCGTCTGATCGTGATGCTTTTTTTTATGCTTGCGGTGCTTCCCGCACAGGGCCATGCTTTCTCTTTCCAGCAGAATTCGCCTCGTAAACAGGTTTCCACTCTCTCCCGCTTTTCCGAACTCAGAAACAAGATCGACCAAAAGGTTCTCAATATGGCTCTGGCCGGGTATTACTCCCTTAAAGAGCAGGGCAAGGTCAGCCGCGACGGCATTCTGACCGTGATCGATTTCAATAAGCCTTCGGTCGATGAGAGGCTTTTCGTGATCGATATCAACCGCGGCAGGCTGCTTTATTCCGGTCTGGTCGCCCATGGCAGCGGCAGCGGCGATAACTTCGCCTACAGTTTTTCAAACGCGCCCGGTTCGCATAAAAGCAGCCTGGGATTCTATACCACGGGAACGACCTATGACGGCAAGCACGGTTATTCCCTGAGACTTCAGGGTATGGAACCCGGAATAAACGATATGGCGGAATCGAGAAGCATTGTCATCCATGGGGCCGACTACGTTTCATACGATTTTATCCGCCAGCACGGTCGTCTTGGCCGGAGCCAGGGATGCCCTGCCGTCTCGTTCGACAGTTTCCAGCATATCATCGATCTGATCAAGGATGGAAGCTGCCTGTTTATCTACCACAGGGATGGAACCTACACGTCCCGTTCAAGCCTTGTCAATCCGGATATTGCCGCCTTGCGGGTGAGTTCCGGCACTCTGGCATCATAATCATCCGGCAACCCATGGGTTTCTTCGTTTTTCTTCTTCTGCTGCTTGTGCCGGTCCGTGCCGTTCAGGCTGTACCGGTGTCACTCAAAAATCAGGCAGGAGCAGGGAAAACCGCTTCATTGCAAGTTACGGGCAGCAGCGCGGTTGCAGAACAGCTGCAGTGTAATTTCAGGGATGTCGCCTCGAGGCCGGGGAGTCCCGACAGGAAGCGGCTCAACAGTCAGTTGGCCCGTTTTTATGCCGCCCGCGGCTACCAGCCGGTCTGGACAAAACCGGCAATGACTGCCGAACTGATCCAGGCCATCCTCGAAGCGGAAAACGACGGTCTGGCGGCGGACGATTATCATATCAGGGAGATCAGGGAATTATCCTCCCGACCGCCCTCTGCTCCCGAACTGCAGGCAAAATATGATCTTCTGCAGAGTGACGCGTTTCTGACCCTGGCCTACCATCTGCGATTCGGCAAAGTCGATCCGGTGAGCCTTGACCCGAACTGGAATCTTTCCGATCCGGTACGCCGGTCGGCACTGGAGTTCAGGCTGCAGGAGGCTGTTTCGGCAGGGCGTATCGGAGCGGTGCTCGATGAACTCCGTCCCCGGCACCAGAAATATGCCGACCTGAAAAAAGGTCTTGCCCGGTATCGGGCCATCGCCAGAGCCGGCGGCTGGCAGAAGATTCCCGAGGGGGAGACATTCAGGCCGGGAGCGAGGGATCGCCGTATACCCCAGCTTAGAACGCGGCTCCAGGAGTCCGGAGATTTTCCCGGACGAGTTTCCGATACATCGGGTGTTTACACTTCAGTCATGGCTGACGCTGTCAGGCGTTACCAGAAACGAAACGGACTCGAGCCGGATGGCGTTGCCGGAGCCGCAACCATCAGGGAACTCAATATTTCTGCGGAAGAGAGGGTCGATCAGATCCGCCTGAACCTTGAACGTCACCGCTGGTTCATCAGTGATATCGAGCCAACCTACATTCTGGTGAACATCGCAGGTTTTACCCTGAATTATGTTGAAAACGGACGTTACCGCTGGGGGACGAGGGTCATCGTCGGTCAGCCATATCGGGAAACTCCGGTATTCAAGGCCGATATGCAGTATATCGTGCTTAACCCGGAGTGGGTGATTCCTCCAACCATTCTTGCCAAGGACGCCCTGCCTGCTATTCGCAAAAGCCGGAGCTACCTCGAGCGGAAAAAGCTCAGGGTGATCGATTCGAACGGCCGGGTTGTCAGCCCCTCGTCGATCGACTGGTCTCAGTATACGGCGTCGAACTTTCCCTATCGCCTGCAGCAGTCAGCCGGTGATCACGGAGCGCTGGGAAGGATCAAATTCATGATGCCCAACAAACACGTAATCTATCTGCACGATACTCCAGGCAAGGACCTTTTCGAAAAAAGCACGCGAACGTTCAGTTCCGGCTGTATCAGGGTCGAGAATCCTCTCGATCTTGCCGAACTCGTGCTTAAGGATACGCTGCAATGGAGCCGCAGGAACATAGAGGCGGCTATCGCTACCGGGAAAACCACTACGGTCAGTCTGCCACGCAGGATTCCGGTTTTTCTGCTCTACCTGACAGCCGTTGCCGAAGGCGAAGAGGTGTTTTTCCGTGAGGATGTCTACGGCCGCGACGGCAGCCTTCTCAAGGCTCTCGATACGCCGGTTCCCGATTACAAAGTCGAAAGCTGCGGATTTTAGCACGATGGCTTTTACTGTTGACATAAACCTGCAGCGCCTTCTTCTGACCTCCTGCAGCACGGCAGAAGTTTTCAGCCTGCTTGCCGATGTGCCTCGTTCGGCAGCCCATTTCCCCAGGGTTGACAGGCTTGTGGCTCTCGGAGGGAACGCTTACCGCTGGGAGATGGAGAAAATCGGTATCGGCGGCTATACGCTTCAGCAGACGGTCTATGCCTGTCAATACCGGGACGATGTCAGTACCGGTCGTGTTTTCTGGACGCCGATCGAAGGGGTAGGCAACGCCTCGGTGGAAGGGGAGTGGATCGTTGCTCCGAAAGAGAACGGCACGACGGTGAGGCTCAGTACCAGAGGCCGACTGACGGTGGATTTTCCCTCCTTTCTGCAATTCGCGCTCGCTCCGCTTGTACAGATGGAGTTTACCGGTATGGTCGAGCAGTACATCGCAAACCTGAAGGATGCCTTCAGCAGCCTGTAACCCAGTTGCATTTCAGCATTGTGTCCGGCGGACAGACCGGAGTCGACCGCGCAGCTCTCGATGCCGCAATTGCCGCGGGAGTGCCGCATGGCGGGTGGTGCCCGAAGGGGCGCCTTGCCGAAGACGGTCCCATTCCATCCTGCTATCAGCTAAGAGAAACATCCTCTGTTGCATACCGGACAAGAACCTCCAGGAATGTGCGCGACTCGGACGGGACGCTGGTGATTCTGCGGGATCGCCTGCAGCGGGGAACGCGTTATACCGTGCGATATGCGGAAAAGATCGGGCGACCGGTTTTGATGGTCCGCCTCGATGGTCTGCAGGATCAGGCTATAGAGAGCGTCATCAGGTGGCTCCGGCAGCATGCCATCGCCGTTCTGAACGTGGCCGGTCCCAGGGAGAGTTCCGAGCCCGGAATCCATACCGAAGCCCGGCAGTGGCTTCTGAGTCTGTTTGTGCGGATAAGGGAGTGATCACATGATCGGTGCAACGCTGTTTCAGCGGGCCGTCAGTTCATTTCAGAATGGTGCAGAAACTCCCGTGTCCGCTCATCCTGCGGGTTTTCCAGCAGTTGCTGTGTCCTGTTCATTTCAATGAGTTCCGATTTGCCCATGAATGCGAGATAGTCGGCAAAGCCCCTGAGAAATCGCACGGAATGCGAAACGATGACTACGGTGTGGCCTGTCGCGGCAAAGTCCTGCAGCAGGTTCCGTACATCACCGCTTCTGATCGGATCGAGCGCGCTTGTGGGTTCATCGAGCAGCAGCACCTCAGGGTTCATCGCGATGGCGCGAAGGATGGCGACCCTTTGCTGTTCTCCTCCGGAGAGCTCTTCCGGGTACTTGTTCCTGTGCTGTCCGATGCCGAGTTTTTCGAGCAGGGCCAGTGCTTCTTTTTCCGCTACGGCTTTCGGTTTTCCGCTGACGTGTACCGGCGCCTCGGTGATGTTTCCGAGTACGGTGAGGTGCGGGAAAAGGTGGAGGTGCTGGAAAACTATACCGGACTGCCGTCGGAACTGCCAGATTTTTTCCGAGCGCAGCGAGCTTTCTTCGGCAGTTATCGACGTGACCCCGATAGTGATGCTGCCCCGGTCAAAGGGCAGGAGTCCGCTGATGCAGAGCAGCAGGGTGGTCTTGCCGTTTCCCGAAGGGCCGATCACGCCGAGGATTTTTCCTGCGGGAAACTCCATGCTGACGTTGCTGAGCAGCGGCGTGGCGCCGACGGTTTTGCCTATTCCTGAAATGGTGATCATTGCTCTGTTCCCGAAGTGAGGATGCCGGTTGATTTTCTTTGCAGTTTCCGTTCAAGCCTGTGTGCATAATGAGCAAGCGGAAGGCTCATTGCAAGATAGTAGAGACAGACGATCAGGCCGATGCCGAGATAGCTCTGCGTTGCGTTGGCAAGTTCCCTGTAGGCTGTTGCAAGTTCCCATACGGCAATGGCAAATGCCGTCGAGGTATCCTTGAACAGCGCGACGAAATCGTTGGTCATGGGTGGCAGGGCGATACGAAATGCCTGGGGGAAGATAATTCTCCGGAACGCCTTGAAGGGTCGCATTCCGAGAGAGTACGCTACCTGCCACTGCCGTTCCGGTACGGCCTGGAATGCCGTGCGGTAGACCTGTGATTCGTATGCTGCATAGTTGAGTCCGAGACCGACGATGGCGGTCAGCCAGCCGGGCAGGGTGATGCCGACCACCGGGAGTCCGAAATACAGGAAGAGGAGCTGAACCAGCACCGGCGTGCCCCTGAAAAATTCTATGTACACGGTGCAGAGCGTCCTTGTGATTCTGCCACCCTTCGACTGGCCAAGTGCAAGCGGTATGCCAAGTATCACCGCAATGATCATCGCCCCGAATGCAAGGAACACGGTGACCGCTGCCGCTTTAAGCAGTTTTATCAGTCCTTCCGTCCAGTTGAAGGTTCTCGATGTCATATCGTAGGTTTCTGCCCCTTTCGTGCGCAGTTTCAGCTGTTCGTCGTCCCAGAGTTGCCATTTCCGGAAAATCCGTTCGGTGGTGCCGTTGTCGGCAAGCGAATCGATGGCGGTATTGATCCTCGAGGCAAGCAGTGAATCGCTTTTTCGGATGCCGACAACGTAAGCCCCTGTATGGAAAGGTTTTCCTGCAGGCTTGAGTGAGGGGTTCCGGCGGGCATAGAACATCTCGGCGGCGACATCCATCAGTACGGCATCGACACGCCCCAGTTCGAGGTCCTGATAGGCGCCGACAGGGTCCTGGTAGCCCTTGACGATGTAGCCTCCGTTTTCAAGCAGGCGCGAAGCTGCGCAGTTGACCAGCGTTCCAACACTTTTGCCGCTGGTTTTGCAGTCCTGCAGAGATGAAATCAGATTGTTGTCCTTCCGAACAGTCAGTTGCAGCCTGAAGAGGTAGTATGGTTTGCTGAACAGCATTTCCCTGGCCCGGTCTTCGGTAGGTTCGAAGCCGTTGATGATGACGTCGAACTCCCTGCGGTTGAGCGACGCCACGATGCTTTCCCAGTCTGTAGGAACGAATTCCGCGTTCATTCGCATCTGCCGGGCAAGCGCTTCGGCGAACTCATAGTCGAAACCGGTGTAAGTCTGCGGATTGGCGGGATCAGCGTACACATAAGGGGCTCCGCCGCTGGGATCTGCTCCCCAGCGCAATGTCGGGGAACCGTAGGCTGCCAGCGACTGAAGCGCAAGCAGCATTGAGAGAAGAATCAGCTTTTTCGTTGCAGGACAGCGTTTACAGTTGTCGAAACTCCAATTGGACAATTCTGCAAAGTTAAGAAATGAAAAGCTTTCCGCAATGTGTTATTCATCAACCTTCAGTCCGTCACGTTATCCTGGGCCCGATGTTCGATGCAGCGGGATTTCCGGTTGTCGTAACGTCCGGTCCGCAGTTGAAAGAACAAGCGAATCCTCTGCGGGTGCCTGAAGATTTTTCCGCCTAGAGTGCATCCGGTTTCATGCCGTCGATTTTCGCAAGCAGGTCGCGGGTCGACTGATAGAACAGCGGCAGGAGGTCGTTGAACGAAAGCCGCACCGTACCGTTTTCGTCAACGAGCACATAGGCGCGTTTCGACATGCCGAGAAAGTCCATGGCGTCGTAGAGCCGGCTTACCTGTTTATCATGATCGCTGAGCAGGGTGAACGGCAGGCTGTTCTTTTCGCCGAACTTCCTGTGCGAATCAACCGAATCGGTGCTGATGCCGAGAATGGCAATGTCCCGTCCGGTGAATTCGGTATAGTTGTCGCGGTAGCTGCAGAGCTGCGTGGTGCAGACCGGCGTGTCGTCGCCGGGGTAGAAGACAAGCAGTACCTTTTTTCCTGTATAATCAGACAGGGAGACCATGTTCCCGTCGGAATCGGGAAGGGTGAACTCCGGTGCTTTTGTTCCTTCGGCGACCATAATGATTCTCCTTGTTTGCTGTGAATGAGTTTCCTGTAAAGAAGAAAACCCCCGAAGCTTCTTTGGGGTTTCAGCAGGCCGGAAAAATTGTCGGCGGACCGTGCAGTGGCCGGGTGGAGGATGTGGGCAGGCAGTTCTGTCAGTCAGTGCCTGTCCACATCGTTCCTGTTTTTCCTACTCCGGATCGTAGTTGAGTGCCGGTGCGAGCCATTTTTCAGCTTCATCCATACTCATGCCCTTGCGAAGGGCGTAATCCTCGACCTGGTCCCTGCCGATCTTGCCGAGTACGAAATACCGTGCTTCGGGATGGGCGAAGTAGAAGCCGCTGACCGATGCCGCCGGGTTCATGGCATAGGTTTCCGTGAGTGTGATGCCGGTAGCGGCTTCGGCGTTCAGCAGGGTGAACAGTTCGGCTTTTTCCGTGTGGTCCGGGCAGGCCGGGTAGCCGGGAGCCGGACGGATGCCCCGGTATTTTTCCCTGAGCAGTTCCTCGTTCCCGAGAAGTTCTTCCGGTGCGTACCCCCAGAGCTCACGGCGAACCTTTTCGTGCAGCATTTCGGCAAACGCTTCCGCAAGACGGTCGGCCAGAGCCTGGGTCAGGATGCGGTGGTAGTCGTCGTGCTCCATACTGAACCGCCTGAGAATTTTCTCGATACCGAGGCCCGCGGTGACGGCAAAAGCGCCGATGTAATCCTCTGCTCCGCTCTCTCTGGGGGCGATGAAATCAGCAAGGGCAAGATTGGGTTCTCCTTGCGGCTTTTCCTGCTGCTGACGAAGGGTGTGCACCTGCATGAGCACCGATGAGCGGCTGTTGTCGGTATAGATCGTGATATCGTCTCCGCTGCTGTTTGCCGGAAAAATGCCGGCAACGCCTTTAATCCCGAGCAGTTTTTCCCGGTCGATCCGCTCGAGCAGTTCGTTTGCCTCGTCGAAGAGTTTTTTCGCTTCGCCGCCGAACTCCGCATTTTCGAAGATCTCGGGGTAGCGTCCGTGCAATTCCCAGGTGAGGAAGAATGGCGTCCAGTCGATGTAGGGACGAAGGTCGCCGACCCTGACGTCTTCGAAGAGGGTTATGCCGGGTTTCAGCGGGGTTTTCCGGGTTGTTTCATCCCACTGCAGGGCAGGGCGGTTTTTCCTCGCATCTTCGATCGGAAGATATTTTTTCTCTTTTGAGCGCGATGCATGGTTCTCGCGCATCGTCGCCTGATCTTTTTTCAGCCTGTAAAGGTAGTCGTCGCTGAGAGCCGGATTGAGCAGGCTGCTTACAACCGGAACGCTGCGGGACGCGTCGAGCACCTGCACGACAGGGCCTGAATAGACCGGCGCTATTTTCACCGCGGTATGCATTTTCGACGTTGTCGCTCCCCCGATGAGCAGCGGTATCTTCATGCCGAGACGTTCCATTTCACGGGCGACATGCACCATCTCGTCAAGCGAGGGGGTGATAAGGCCGGAGAGGCCGAGGATGTCCGCTTTTTCGCGCTCGACAGCTTCGAGAATCTTTTCGCAGGGCATCATGACCCCGATATCGATAACCTCGTAGTTGTTGCAGGAGAGCACCACCGAGACGATGTTCTTGCCGATGTCGTGAACGTCGCCCTTTACCGTGGCGAGCAGTACTCTTGCGGCAGGCCTGCTGTTTTTCTGCTGTGCCTTCTCCTCCTCGATATAGGGGATGAGCCAGGCAACCGAGCGCTTCATGACGCGGGCGCTCTTGACCACCTGGGGAAGAAACATCTTGCCTTCGGCAAAGAGGTCGCCGATGGTGTTCATGCCGTCCATGAGCGGCCCCTCGATTACCTGCAGCGGACTCACATAGAGATTGCGGGCCTCTTCGGTATCCTGATCGATATACTCCACAATGCCTTTGACGAGCGCGTGGCGAAGCCGTTCCTCGACAGGCAGGTTTCTCCATTCGGCGGCTTTGGCTTCGGTTTTTTCTCCTCCTTCACGGATGGTTTCAGCATGGGTTACCAGACGTTCCGTCGCATCGGGACGGCGGTTGAAGAGCACGTCCTCGACCCGCAGGAGCAGCTCGGGTTCGATATCCTCATAAATTGCCAGCTGGGAGGCATTGACGATGCCCATGTCGAGCCCGGCTTTTATGGCGTGGTAGAGGAATGCCGCATGCATGGCCTCACGCACCGGCTCGTTGCCGCGGAAGGAGAAGGAGACGTTGCTGATTCCTCCCGATACTTTCGCATAGGGCAGGTTCTCCCTGATCCAGCGAACGGATTCGATAAAGTCGAGTGCGTAGTTGTTGTGCTCCTCGATGCCCGTGGCAACGGTCAGCACGTTAGGATCGAAAATAATGTCCTCCGGAGGAAACCCGACTTCTCTGGTGAGTATATCGTAGGCGCGCCGGCATATCTCGATGCGCCGTTCCAGACTGTCGGCCTGACCCCGTTCGTCAAAGGCCATCACAACGGTGGCTGCGCCGTACTGGAGAATTTTCTGCGCACGTTCCCTGAAGAGCTTTTCTCCCTCCTTGAGACTGATGGAGTTGACGATGCTTTTGCCCTGTACGCACTGCAGTCCCTCTTCGATGACCGACCATTTCGAGCTGTCGATCATGATCGGTACACGGGATATTTCAGGCTCGGAAGCGATCAGGTTGAGGAACTCCTTCATCACCTTTTCGCTGTCGAGCATGCCTTCATCGACGTTGACATCGATAACCTGAGCACCGCTTTCGACCTGCTGCCGGGCAATCGAGAGCGCCTCGTCGTAGTTGCCCTCCTTGATGAGGCGGGCGAATTTGCGTGATCCGGTTACGTTGGTGCGTTCGCCGACGTTGATGAATCCGGTTGTCTGGTTGACCAGCAGCGGTTCGAGGCCGGAAAGCCTCAGATCATGCTTCGGTTCAGGTTTGCGCCGGGGTTGCAGGGTACTTACCGCATCGGCTATAGCCCTGATATGCTGGGGCGTGGTGCCGCAGCAGCCGCCTACGATGTTCACGAACCCCGACTGGGCGAAACCGGCTATCTGGGCCGCCATGTATGCCGGAGAGTCGTCGTACTCTCCGAACTCGTTGGGAAGACCGGCATTGGGATAGACGCTTACATAGCTTTCGGCGATCGAGGACATTGCCTCGATGAAGGGGCGCATCTGTTTCGAGCCCAGTGCGCAGTTGAGGCCTACGGAGAGCAGGTCGGGCATATGGGCGATGGAAATCCAGAAGGCTTCGGTGGTCTGGCCGGAAAGGGTGCGCCCGCTGGCGTCCACAACGGTTCCCGAAACCATCACCGGTATTCTTTTTCCTATGGTGCTGAAATACTCCTCGACGGCAAAGAGCGCCGCCTTGCAGTTCAGGGTGTCGAAAACGGTTTCTATCAGGAGCAGGTCCACGCCGCCCTCCATGAGCCCTTCGAGCTGTACGATGTAGTTGTCGACAACCTCTCGGAAGGTGACCGCCCGGTAACCGGGATTGTTCACATCCGGCGAGAGGGAGAGCGTTTTGTTGGTCGGGCCGATCGAGCCGGCTACAAAACGCGGTTTGTCGGGAGTTTTCGCACTGTACTCATCGGCAGCTTTTCTTGCAAGTCGCGCCGCTTCGACGTTGAGTTCCTTTATCAGTTCGACAGCGTTGTAGTCCGCCTGTGAAATCGGGTTGGCGTTGAAGGTGTTGGTTTCGATGATATCAGAGCCTGCTTCCAGAAAATCGCAGTGGATGGCATAAATGATATCGGGCTGGGTAAGCACGAGAATGTCGTTGTTTCCGATCAGCGGGTGGTCGTGCGAAGCGAACCGCTCGCCACGGTAATCGGCTTCCTGCAGCTTGTGGCGCTGGATCATGGTGCCCATCGCACCGTCGAGCACGAGGATGCGCTGTTCAAGCAGGTGTAAGAGAGTGTCCTTCATTCGTTACGGCATGACATCGTTAGAAAAAAAGAAGAATATACTGATAACTCGGCAATTCCTTCCTTTCACGAGTCCGCTTCCGAACTAATTTTCGACGTGTATTTCAGCTCTGGAATGCCTACATTCAATGCTTCACCCCCATTACTGTTATCGTAATCCATCCAATCAGCCAAGGAGGCCCCAATGCATACTCGTGCGACAAAAACCTTTTTCTGCGCTCTTTGTATTCAGGCGGCTATGCTGCCTGTCCTGCAGGCCGAACCATCCCGTCAGGGAGCGCATTTTGAAATAGGACCCGAAATTTCCACTATCACCTATGAGGAATCGGGCCTCATGGAAGAGAGCGGAATCATGTACGGGATTTCCGGATCATTCACCTACCGTGCGGAAAATATGCTTGGCCCTATCGATATGGTAAAGGTTGACGGCACGGCGGCATGGGGCGAGGTGGACTATACCTCTCCGATTTCAGGCAGGATCGACGGAATCGATGATTCCATCTTCGAGGCCAGGGTTGTGCTTGGAGCCGATCTGAAAGGCAAGGGAACCATTATTATTACTCCCTATGCAGGTTTCGGGTTTCGTCAGTTGACCGATGATGGCGGCGGTATGGTGTCTACGAATGGAGCGCAGGCATATGACCGGAAATCCACGTATTATTATAGCCCGGTTGGTGTGGAAATCATGTCCGATCTTGAAAATGGCTGGTCGATTGGAGGCATGTTCGAATTCGACATTTTCTGGGATGGTACCCAGGATACCTATTTCTCGGATATGAACGAGACGGGCTTTACCTATCAGGACGTAGCTTATGACCAGAATGGAGGGTATGGTCTGAGAGCTTCAGTCAAAGTGTGCAAGGATATGGGCAGTACAGGCAAACTTGTTGTCGAGCCGTTTTTCCGTTACTGGGATATCGACAATTCCGAGTCCGAGCCATTTGTCGTTAACGGAGTGCCAAGCGGTGATCCGAATGCCCCGACGGTAGAGCCGAGAAACAGTTCGACGCAGTTCGGACTTAAGGTTGCGCTGCTCTTCTGAATGATTTCCCGGAATTTTCCTCTCCTGCCGAAAAGCCTCCCTTGCCGGGAGGCCTTTCGCTTTTGGGAAGGTTTTTACGGTTCTGCGATTCTTTGCACTCTCTCTTCAAGCCATGACCTTATCAGTTCGATACCGCTCTGGGAGATCTGGTGCGCTACGGGGTATTCCCTGTAGGTAAGATCCCTGACGTTCTCTTTGAGCCATTCATGTGCGGCGCGTCCTTTCGAGACCGGGAGCACCTCGTCGAGGATGCCGTGCATGACCAGAAAGGGAAGCCTTGCGAGCGACTCCCTGACCGGTTCGGCGGGAAGCGTTTTTTCCGGAAGCTGGCCGGAGCAGGCGATCACCCCGTGCAGCAGTTCGGGCTGCTCGAATGCCGTCAGGTAGCTCATAACCGATCCCTGGCTGAAGCCCATGAGAAAGACCCGGCCTCCCGCAGGGTGGTACTCGG